>JAABYK010000372.1:9492-11293 GCA_011775825.1 Candidatus Zhuqueibacterota bacterium
ACATTTATCTATTGCCCGACCGACAGCATGGATTGGATGGGGTACCCGCCACAGAGTATGCACGGCATGATGTTCCCGGATTCCATTTACTGTCAATTTGAAGAGATGCCCATCGACAGTATGCCCGGAATGGCGGATTCGACTTTTTTCGAAGGCTACTACACCGAAAATTTCAGCGGCCACGGAAATCACATGCGCGGGGGCCGAATCATGATGGGCTTTAACCGCGACATTGGCATTCGATTTCATTATGATGAGGACGAGCTTCATCGTCGGCAGTTGGCTGAAGAATCCATCGAGGTTCGTTACTTGGACAGCAATTCGAACTGGCAACGGCTCAGTGGTGCAACCCTGAATACGGAAAAGAACACAGTCGTGATCTCACGGGCGAACGTGCAGACGTTTTATGCACTCACCGCAAGCTCGGTCACCTCGGTCAGTCGGTCGGAAGAAGTGGCTACGCCCGAAGCGTTCACCTTATTTCCCAATTTTCCGAATCCATTCAATCCGGAGACAACGATTCGTTATCAACTCGTGCGTGAAGCGGACATCCGGTTGGATGTGTACGATGTTCGCGGTCGTGCCGTTAAGAATCTTTACCTCGGCAAACAAAGCGCCGGTGAATATTCAGTGACCTGGGATGGCACCGACGAAACCGGTCGCCTAGTTGCCAGCGGTGTTTACCTGATCGAGTTACATTCGGGTTCGCTTTCACAGGTTCAAAAAATGACTCTGTTGAAATGATTCCTTGACGAAACAAGTTTGGTTGTCTAAATTCTTTCAGGAGAAGCGATATGCATAGGTTTACGTTTGCGTTGTTAGCATTACTTTTTGCAGCTTCCGGGCTATACGGCCAGGAAATGAAATCACCCTATGCAGGCGAACAGGTAAGAGAGATCACATCTTTATCGCCGCAACAAATCCAGGGCTATCTTTCCGGTCACGGCATGGGCCTTGCCAAGGCTGCGGAATTGAACCATCATCCGGGTCCGAAACACGTTTTAGAGTCGGCAAAAGAACTGAAGCTTACTGAACTTCAAAAAAGGCAGACGCAAGAGATTTACGACGACATGCATCGTCAGGCGATTCAATTGGGCAAGAGGTACATTCACCTGGAACAGGAGTTGGATCGACTTTTTGCCGAAGGTAATGTCGACGAGGAAAAGCTACGGACACAGATTTCTAAAATCAGTGAGATTCAGGGCAAGCTCCGCTTTGTGCACCTGAATGCTCACTTAAAGATGCTGGAGGTGCTGACGGAGGAACAGATCGAACGATACGATGTGTCACGCGGATACCGAAATCATCAACATCCAAAAGCGCACAAAAAACACCACTAAAAACAATCTCATTGAACAATTAACCAAAGGAGGAAACCAATGAGACAAATTCTTTCTCTGCTAATCTTGGTGACATTATTGGGCTTTATGTTGGCTTGTGGCGAGAAACCCGATGCCGAACCTCAAACTGAGCAAGAGCAAACGATGCAAGCCGAGGAGGGACACGGCATGGAAACGGAAATGGCCAGCAACATGGTCGTCGATCCGGTGTGCGGTATGAAGATCGAAAAAGAAAACGCCGCAGCTCAGGTTGAGCACAAGGGTGAGACCTACTACTTCTGCATGGAAGACGACAAAGTGGCGTTTGAGCAGAATCCGGAGAAATATTTGGCCGCGAACCAATAGTAAGGATACTACCACGGATTTGTCGACCCATGACTCTCGGCAAGTCCGTGGTCACTTTTACAAGACAACCAATCCGTTGAATATTCCGGAATGCCAATGAAAAACCTCTTATCTAG
>JAABYK010000372.1:11336-13050 GCA_011775825.1 Candidatus Zhuqueibacterota bacterium
ACGGCAAAGGAAGCTCAACAAGTTGCCAGGTTAACCCCTGAGGAACGCCTCGGGAACATCCGAACCAACTTAAAAGAAATTAAAATGGAATTGGCTAAGGACGGTAAATACAATTGCTGTACTCAGCCGACATGCGATTGGTGTGCTCTGCATGAGGGCGAATGTCCGTGTCACGATAATCTCAACGTGGGCAAAGAAGTCTGTCCCGGCTGTGGATTAGGTTGGCACAACGGCAACGGAGTCGTAGAAGGCGTAGAAACGAGTCAAGTCAAATGGAACATCACCCATCAACATGCAGCCGGTGGACACAGCCATTGATTCTTCCGGTTTTGGTTTGAACACTACACTCATTTTGTATGGGATAACGGAGTGCAAAAATCGGCGAAGCATTTTTTGTTTTTGCGCAGCACCTTCTTGTAAAATAGGTTCGCGATGCTCACTGATTTTTACACTCCTGCCCGTTTGAAGTGAGAAAGGTTAGTAATTGTTTTAAAAAGCACAACTTGTTATCTTATTAACGAGAGAATTATGAAATGTCAAAATTGCAGTCGTACGGTCACACGAAAAACTAAATTTTGTCCCAATTGTGGGAATCGAATTGTTTCGAAACGCTCTGAAAAGTCTACTCAATCAAAAGCGAGCATTCCTCTCAGTTATGCACTTGCATTCATTGGGGTCGGCCTCGTGATAGGGATTATCATCGCGAACTTTGATTCTGATTCTGGCAATGGTTCAACATTAGCGGTTTCGAATGGGGCAAGTTCCCAGGTTATCCAAAGTTCGGCTGTCTTGGACATTGCGAAAGATTTCATGTGTCCTTGTGGCAGTTGCAGCGATCCGTTGGATGCCTGTCAATGCGATCATGACAACGGGGCTTTGGAGGTGAAGAATTTCATTGCTCAGAAATTGCAAGAGGGACACAAGAAACCTCATATCGTGGAAATGCTTTCCCAGAGTTACCCCGGGTTGACGCCCAATCCAATGAATTCGTTCCAATTGGATCTCCCGAATTCGAATGTTAAATAGTTATGTCCAAATTTGGTAAAGGTTCGACCCTGAGCCTGCGCTGGCGGGTCATTTTTTCGATTATCCTGCTGTTGGTTATTATCGTGGGGACATTCAGCTTTCTCACTGTCAGCAGTATTCACAAACTTATCGAAGAAGTTATGTGGGAAAGCTACAGCGCCTACGCCCGCTCATTTGCAGCCTTCAGTGCGAAGTCCTTTGCTGAACGTGACATTGAGGAGCTTCAACGTCACTTGGACATTGCTTTTGCCGAACTCAATATGCTTTTTGTAGTGGCCAAAGATCTCGATGGAGAGATTGTGACGCATTCCGGAAGTTTGATGGACCATCATCCCTTCGAAATACACGAAGAGATCTTTGAAGACAAGTTCATCAAAGTGCAGGAAATCGGTCGTGAACCGGGCGGCTTATTTCATTCCTCTGGCCATACGTTTTTGATTACCGCTCGCGTCATCTTTCAAAAAAAAGAGGTCGGCATCATTCAACTGGCTGTGAACACGGCTTCAGCTAATCAACGCCTGGCCACGATCAGTCTTTGGGGTTTCAGAATGGCAGGGGCCATCGTGGGTTTGGGCATGATCATCCTGATTTTCGTCGATCGCAAGCTTAGAAAGAATATCACCGGTTTGATTCAGATCACACGCAGTATGGCCACCGGCGATCTGTCACAGCGGGTGGAGATCAAGAC
>JAABYK010000372.1:13056-19289 GCA_011775825.1 Candidatus Zhuqueibacterota bacterium
GCGCGAAGAGGAAATTCTCACCACGCGTAAGAAATATGAAAATTTGTTCGAAGAGAGCGTCATTCCCACATTCGTTCTGGGTGAAGGTGGACAAATCCTGGACGTGAATAAAGCTGGAGAAACGCTGGTTGGATATTCCAAGGCAGAGCTTCTGGATTTATCGATTGAAAAATTAGCCAGAAAGCCGGATGGTTTGCAAGAGGTGTTGACCCAAGTTATCCTGGAAGGCAAACATATTCGAAACCACCAGCATGAAATTGTAAATAAAGAGGGTAGAACCATCGTAGTGGAGACCAACGCCGGTCCCATTTTTGATGAAAACGGTCACCTGATTTCCGTGATTTCCACGTTTAAAGATATTACGGAACAGAAGCGCCTGGAGCGTCAGGTACAAGAATATACCAAAGGCTTGGAGCATCTGGTTGAGCAGAGAACCAGAGAGGTTGAGGATGAGAAGAACAAGCTACAACTGATCCTGGACAATGTGCCCAGCGCATTCTTGCTATTAAACCGCGATTTGCAGGTTGAATCGGTAAGTTCTCAATTTGAAACGGTACTGAACAAAAAAAGAAATGAAGTACTCGGCAAAACGTGTGCGTTGAGCGATCTGCTTTACAAATCGGAAACAAGTTGTCCCAGTCGAAAAGCCATGCAAACCGGCGAGTTGCAACTTGCAGAAGCAAGCATGACCATGCCTTCAGGTGAGGAACGTATTTTTGAACACATGGCGATTCCGATAAGACGAAACGGACAAACAGCCAAGATATTAGAAGTGGTTACGGATATCAGCGCCCGCAAACGTTTCGAAGAACAGCTTATCCGAACGGAGAAACTATCGGCCACGGGTGAAATGGCCGCCATTATTGCTCATGAGATACGAAACTCCTTGTCGTCTGTAAATCTTATTTTGCAGTGCTTAACCGACTCTGTGGGTCAAAATGACGTAGATGGAGAATCGTTGCACGTGGCAATTGCGTCCGTAAATCGTATGGAATCGATTGTAAGACAGTTGTTAGAATTTGCCAAGCCAAAGGACATTACATTTGAGCTTGGCAATATCAATGACCTGGTTGAGCAGAGCCTCAGCTTTTGTCGATATCAGGTACAGCGGAAAGGCATTGAGGTGCAAAAGAGACTTGCTTCGGAGCTTCCGCAGTTTAAAATGGATGTCGAGATGATTCGGGAAGTTTTGATCAATCTTCTGCTCAATGCCACTGATGCGGTTAATGAAACGGGTGAGATCTCTATAGAAACAAGTGTAATGACCCTTGAGAATCCTGTGAAAGATCAATACGACCAGAAATTCATTACATTAAAGAAAGGGCAGAGGGTCATCCAGGTGCAAGTGGCAGACAGCGGTTCCGGCATTTCATCCGAAGATTTACGCCGTATTTTTGATCCCTTCTTTACCACAAAAACGAAGGGCACTGGACTTGGATTAACGATGGCGAAGCGGGCGGTGGGACAGCATGGAGGAATTTTGAAAGTTGAAAGCGAAATAGGGAAGGGGAGTGCCTTCACAATTTTCTTGCCGTTGAAAGATTGAAAGAGAATGCAGTCCGTTTAAAAATCAAAGGTGTATGTATGAGTAGGCCCAAAATTATGGTTGTCGATGACGATCCCGGCATCCTTTACTCGCTTAGCATGACCCTTAGAAAAGAGGGTTACGAAGTGATAACCGCCGGGGATGGCAAGGAATGTATCGAAAAAGTGAATGAAGAAGAGCCACAGGTCATTTTTATGGACATCGCCATGCCGCAGATTAATGGACTGCGGGCTATGGAGGAATTGCGAGCCATGGGAAGCGACATACCTGTGATCGTCATGACCGGTCACGGCACCATGGAAAATGCCATCCGTGCGGTGCAATTGGGAGCTTACGAGTATATCACGAAGCCGTTGGATCGCGAAAAGATTAAACTAACCACCCAGAGAGCTCTGGAAACATTGAAGCTCAGGCGGGAGGTTACGGATCTGCAAACGCGTTTGGATTCCAATGGTGGAAAAGAAGAAATTGTCGGAAGGGGGCCCGCCATGCAGGAGGTTTACAAAGCGATTGGCGCAGTGACAGCTGCGTCTAACCTCACCACGGTCCTCATCGAAGGTGAAAGCGGAACCGGCAAGGAGTTGGTAGCCAAGGCCATTCATAACCACGGGGCCAATGCCAAGGCCCCGTTTGTGGCGATCAACTGTACAGTCTTGCCTCCAGATCTGTTGGCAAGCGAACTCTTCGGTCATGAAAAAGGCGCCTTCACTGGCGCAGTCGACCGTCGTATCGGCAAGTTGGAATTTGCAAATTCCGGTACCATCTTCCTCGATGAAATAGGAGACATGAATCTGGATCTTCAGAAAAAGTTCCTGCGGGTGCTGCAGGAGCGTCAGTATCAGCGTTTGGGCAGCAACGCAAGTCATGAAGTGAACGCACGGTTCATTACAGCGACCAACAAAGATCTCAAACAACAAGTAGACCACGGTCGATTCCGAGAAGATTTGTATTATCGACTCAATGTGGTTAATATCAAATTGCCACCTTTGCGTGAACGCAAGGAAGATATTCCATTGCTTGCCAACTACTTTTTAAAGCGACACAATCGATTTCTTGGCAAATCCATTAGGGCCATTGCCGATGAGGCCATGGATTTGCTCGTACAATATGCGTGGCCGGGGAATGTTCGGGAGCTGGAAAACGTCATTCATAGTAGTGTTACTTTGGAACAAGGAGAGATTATCCTCCCATCATCGCTTCCGTCGCAATTGAGAGAAGCTGAAACAACCTCGACAATGCAGTTACCGATATCGAGCTTGAATCTCGAAGAAGCCAGAAAGCAATTTACGGATATGTTCGAGAAAGAGTATATTCAGAAATTGCTGAAATCGGCTGACGGAAATCTTTCTAAGGCGGCTGAAGTGGCCGGAGTGTCCGTTCGGAGTATCCAACGGCTTGTGCAAAAGTATGGCTACAGCAAAGGCAAATCTTCGGATTGAGCCGTTGCAAATAAAAGGGCTGTAGCCAAAACATCCAGCTTTCCTCTGCTCCACTGTTCCACCCACATGATTCCGCGTTTCTTAGGAAACAATAATCGTACCCGCAATCGTCTCGATTGCCAAGACCTTCGGACTCCAAAAGCAATTCCTGTTCGGTTTCGCTTGTAAACCTTTCCCAAAACGCCAGTCTCAAATTACCTCAGAAAAACGACACAAAATTTCGCGTGGTGCGACATAAGCTGTCGTATCTTACCTCATGATGCTTATTAATCTTTTGGAATCTCCACTCATAACGTTTTATATAAGTAGCTGATATTAAAACGGTTAGTGGAACGACAATACTTGAAGTTGTTTTGTTCTAAAATAGTGGTATGCATGTTGTATTGAAGGGGAGTGAATTTCAGGGTTGCAATTAAGAAAAGTAAATAAATCATCATAAAATCAAAAGGAGGTCCAAATGAAGTACCGAGTGATGGTTGTGAGCATTTTGGTTCTGGGGCTGTTTGCCCTTTATGCAAGTAACGACGTGCAAGCATATCCCTGGTTTGCTCGCCGCCTGGTGGACAACTGCAACAAATGCCACGTGTCGTTCCCAAAGACGAACGACTACGGCGAGTATGTTAAATACACCGGTTATGAACTTCCGCAAATGGATTACACAGGGTTGGAGGAGTCGCCTCTTAAGCATTTTCTTCGATATGTTCCGGTGGCTATGCGATTCAAAATGGATGCGATCAATTCGGAGCCATCGAATGCGGAAGGCGATCTCAACTTTAGAGAAATCCAATTGATCAGCGGTGGCAGTATTCTGGATAACAAAATCAGTTGGTGGTTTCATAAACATGTGGTGGAAGATAACACCGCCGTCAACCTATTCGATGGCACCCCTCATGAAATGTGGGCACAGTACAACTTGCAGTTTGGCAAATCCGATGTGAACCGCGTGGGGGTGAGATACGGCATGGCAGAGCTGCCTTTAAAGTTCTCGCCCTCAAAAACCAAGGTCAGTGAAGTTGGATATGCCATTTACAATGCAATATTAGGAAACAACACCTTCACTTTGAGTACACCGCAGTACGGAGTCGCCGTAAATGGTCTAAGACTGGGCGGAGACGGTTTCAACGAAGTGCAATCAACCCTATCTTTGGCAGTTGTTAATGGCACAGGTGATTTTTCTTCTTACGATTTTAATCAGATATTTGGGCGGGTCGGAACAGAGGTTGCGAACACGATGATCGGAGCTTTCACATATGTCGGCTCGCAAGAGGTGCCTCTGACAATGGAAACGGATGAACATGCTGAGGAAGATGAGCATGTTGCGGATGAACACACCGACGAACACGCGGATGAGCATGTAGACGAACCTCTTACCGCAGACAACAATGTTTTCCGCCTGGGATTTGACTTCGATATGGATATTACTCCAATGTTTAATGTCTACGGACTTGGGTTGTACGGGAGAGACGGCAATCCGCTTGGGCTACAGTTAGCGGACTCTGGAAACTTCTATGGTGGATTTTTTGGCATGGATTACTGCCCTAGCGAACGTCTGATGTTCTCCTGGCGTTTTGACGCCGTGCGATTCAGCGGTTTGCCTGCTGCGGAACATGACGAGCATGCTGAGGAGGAGCATGCCGAACATGAGGAAGAAGCTCCTGTGGACGAACATGAGGCAGAGGTGGTCGATGACCATGGAACCGGAAATGTCCACATCCACGGCGATTTGATTTCTACAGACACCGACGCGATGATTTTTGGTTTTCAATATCTGCTGCCCATCCCAAACTATCAACTTCGTCTGACTACCGAGTATCGCATCGGAATTCGTGGACAGAGCGATCTGATCATTTCTGGCCTGCAGTTCGCTTTGTAATTGACTGTAATTGACAATGTACGGCAGGGCAAACATCACAGTTTGCTCTGCGTACTTGCTCGGGGGGAATTTGCAGCCCGGTGGTGTTTTCTAAACTCTAAGTTTGATTTCTAAATAAGCAATTAAGGTTAAGGTAAAAGGAGATTATTCAAAAATGAGACACATAATCGAGAGTATGCTTTTAACAGGCGTAATCATGCTTGCAACTTTATTTTTCACTCTAACCAGTACCATCGCGAAAGAACCAAACGACACCAACTATGCACCGGTCGAGGTCAAAAACGGAGGTACCGTTTCCGGTGTTATAAAATTTGGTGGTGAAATTCCGGCTTTGGCAGAAATCGAAGTAACGAAAGACACCAAAGTATGTGGCAAAGCCAAACCTGATCAGTCGCTCGTTGTAGACGCCAAGCGCCGAGGGATTAAGAATGTAGTTGCTTATTTAAAAGACATCGAAAGCGGCAAGAAATGGGCGCTCGATGAGGGCAGTCTAAAAATGGATCAAAAAGGCTGTGTTTTTACGCCACACATCCTGGTTGTGCCAACGGGAACACCGTTTGCTATGTTAAATAATGACGGTATCTTGCACAACGTTCATACCCGCAGCGAGATCAACGAGGAGATCAACAAAGCGCAGCCTAAATTCCTTAAAAAAATGAAGCTGACGTTTGAAAAGCCAGAATTCGTCAAGGTCACCTGTGACGTTCATAACTGGATGAACGCGTGGATCGTTGCGGCGCCGAATCCTTACTACCGCGTTACGGACGAGCAGGGGAAATTCGAGCTAACTGATGTGCCGGCGGGTTCCTACACGCTTGAAATCTGGCATGAGACACTTGGTAAACAGATCAAGCAGGTCGAGGTTAAGGCTGGTGAAACGGTCAGCCTGGAATTCACCTTAACCAAGTAAAAGACGACGAACACAAGCAATATACGATTAACCACAGCCTGGGGATGGCTTGTCCAGCAGCAGGCTGTGGTTTCATAGTAAACCAATGAACCATTGAGGTAGTCATTATGATCAAGGGCTATAGTCGAGCAGGTTTGCCGAGCTCTTACTATTTGTATAATGGCCGAATCGCAGAACAGGTGATGAACCTGATTTCCCAAAAAAATGGTCAGTTGGCTGAGGCGACCATCGAGAAGATCAGAGAGTATGTTTCTGAACAGGAACAGGAGTATTTAGGCGAGCCAACTTTCGCCAAAGCTGTAGCTCAACTCATCGATAAAATTAAGACCGATCCCGAGGACAAGATCAATTTGATTTTGGACACAGCAAGAATTACTCTTCTTCTAAAGAATTTGAAAGCTGTGGATCTTAACTGACATTGACTTAATCGCAGCGAGGGAGGGTTTGGTCAGGATTTCTCATAAA
>JAABYK010000372.1:19304-21840 GCA_011775825.1 Candidatus Zhuqueibacterota bacterium
ACGAACCGTGGAAGGTTCACCCACTTGCGTCCATGCAAAGAAGATGCGATGGCCGCTGCGAGCCATCTGCGGAAAGCCGCTGGCGCGTCCGGTGCTGACCTCGGCTAAAGTGGTCATCCAATCTTTGGGGCCATCCGGCCGAATCCGGCAGACGCGAATCTCGCCGCCGCTTTTGGTGGTTTCCATCCAACTCACAAGCGCTGATCCATCTTCGAGCAAAACCACGTCGACCCGACCAACCGTTTCCCGTTCATTAAGTTGAATAGGCTTACCAAATGTGCTGCCGCTATCGTGCGAAAATGCAATGTTGACCTGAGGTGAGTCGTTCGGAGCCGTGAACCAGGCCACAGCCACCGTGCTGCCAACGGCATCCACGGACGGCCCATTCACCGGACAGCCGTGAATTTCCCAATTGTCAGAGTACAAGATGCGCGGTTCGCTCCACGTGCCATTTTGCCAGCGCACAATACCGATATCACGTACTTCCGTTTCAGAGCGGTCGCGGTACGCCACCAGAGCACCCTCCGCTGTGAGCGTGGCGGAGGTTTGGCAACATTCGCAAACGCGAGCGTCAAGGATTGTTTCGTCGTGAACGTTGCCGTCGCTATCCAGACTGGCACAACGTAACTGCATTTCTTTGGTGGGAGCGCTGTGTCCGTCGGCTCCTGTGCTGGCAAAGTTGCGTCCGTCCAGCCACACGAGAAGAAGCCGTTCGTTAGACCAGGGCAGCATGGAAACAAAGCCGTGTTCGGTCTCGGTACCGTCTGTATGAGGCACGATGGGTTGACTCCAGGTTTTCCCGCCATCGAAGGACCGTGAAATGTTGACGTCGTAAGCATAGGTTCCCTGGCCGCTTTTCGCCAGCCAATGCGCCGCAAGCCTGCCGTTCGATGTGGCAACCATTGACGGAAAGTCTGCCCAGTTCACGAACCAGTTGTTTCCCTCCGCAATTGTTTGAGGTTCAGTCCAGTGCCCGGTCTCCCAGGTGGCAAAACGCAACGCGTGTTGTTCCTCGTTCGACTCGATCCAACTGAGATAAATCTCGTCATCTTCTGCTGCGAACAGATTCGGCTGACCGCTCATCGGACCGGCTGGAGACGGGATGCCTTCAATGTCAAGATAAGAGGTTTCCGCCACGTCTTCTTGTTGGCACCCGAGGGACAGGGCGAACAGGACATGAAAGACAAATAGAAGGTAGAGTGCGGTTTTCATTTGACGCAAAAGCACATTTGATGATAGACTGTCGGAGAACTAATTTAACGATGGCTCAACAAAAGCTCGCTGCACACCATCGAGAAAATGCCACATTGCTTTTGCGGAACGATCCGCGGCGTTCAGGGTGCGTTCCTGGCTCTCGACGGTCGTGCAATGTTGCCCCAAAATCTTTAGTTGCGCTTCCCGGTGCCCGATATCGGCCTGCTCGTGGACTGAAAAATAGGAAACCGTTTCGGGAGCTGACAAACCGTAAAACTTTGCCAGTCCCTCACGTTTTGTGCGAGCGATTTCCGGCACTTGCGATTCAAATGCATATAGCGCCGCGACGCCGTCGATAAAGTGATCGCTCGTTGTCAGCGATTTGAATGTCTCTACCGATTCCTGTGTCTCGGCGATGTAGTCGGCAGTTTGAACATCGGAACGCTGCACACCGAGACCCTCCGCGAATCGCAGCCACAGTTCGGGATGATTTTCCTCGCCCTGTTCTTCTTCGATGAGGTTCTCCAGCAGCAACTGCCGAACCTGCGGATTCTCACATCGTGAGTGTACCGCACTCAGATAGACCGGAAAGGATCGGACGTGTGCATAATATTGTTTCGAATACTCTCCCAGCATCTTTTTCGTGAGCTTGCCTTCGTTCCAAAGCTGATAAAACGGATGCTCGAGCAAATTATGCTGTGCGATCGTATCATCCAGTGTTTTCAGGAATTCTGCCTCAGACAGGGGGTGAGTTCGTTTTATTGGCATTGTGCCTCCTTTCAGTTTAATAATAAATCAGAATATAGCAAATTTCAGGACAAATTCAACGGGTTAATGGTTTTGCAGTTTTCTATTCGAACAGTTTCAAAAAGTCGCTGTACCCTTCTTTCTTCAAATCCTCTTTCGGGATAAACCGCAACGCTGCCGAGTTGATGCAGTAGCGCAGTCCGGTTGGGGGCGGACCGTCGTTAAATACATGGCCGAGATGGGAATCGCCGTGCTTGCTGCGCACTTCCGTTCTGGTCATCAACAGTTTGGTGTCTTTCTTTTTGACGATATTTTCTGGCACGAGCGGCTGGGTAAAGCTCGGCCAACCCGTTCCGGACTTAAACTTATGCGTAGAACTGAACAGCGGTTCGCCGGATACGATGTCCACGTAGATTCCTTCTTTGTCGGTGTCCCAGTACTTATTGCGAAACGGCGGCTCCGTGCCATCCTCCTGTGTGACTTCGTACTGCAACGGTGTCAGCTTCTGTCGTAGCGCCGCATCGGGCGGTTTGGTGTACTTGCCGTTTGTGCTGTCCTCATCGCCCCAATGCTCTTCGATAAAGCGGTCGCGGCC
>JAABYK010000372.1:21922-22505 GCA_011775825.1 Candidatus Zhuqueibacterota bacterium
GGGCGTCACGATGGGTTTGTCGAACCGACCCGATTCCTCCAGCGCTTTTTTGGACGCCTCGGCGAGCTTTTTCTGCTCCTCGTTGTGATAAAAAATGGCGGACGTGTACTGATGACCTCGGTCGTAAAACGATCCGCCGGCATCCGTGGGGTCGAACTGCCGCCAGTACACATCAAGCAATTTCCGATACGTGATCGTCTCCGGATCGTAAATGACTTGCACGGCTTCCACGTGACCGGTGGTGCCGCGGCTGACTTCCTTGTACGTCGGATTCTCTTTGTCGCCGCCGGTGTAGCCGGAAATCACGGCTTTCACGCCTCTTAGCTTTTCGAACGGTGCTTCCATACACCAAAAGCATCCGCCGGCAAAGGTGGCCTTCGCGCCATCCTTGATCTCTGGCATCTGTGCTTTTTGTGTCTGCTGAGTCTGTCCCTGATTGCAAGCTATCAACAACGTCAGTCCAATGACTGAAAATAGGTTATTCATGGAATCACTCCTGATTTTGTTCGCAACTGTTCAAAATAATAAACAATTTAAATTTCACAAATATATCACGAAACAATCAATAATATGTGTAAATTCG
>JAABYK010000372.1:22546-27206 GCA_011775825.1 Candidatus Zhuqueibacterota bacterium
TTTCGTTGTATTCCAACCTCAGCTACGAACAAATTTACAAAAAATTACTTTGTATTCTCAAACAAAATCTTAAATTATGGCTAATTCGATTTCAAAGACGTTAATTGGTGCAGAAAAGGAGGTGACGATTTTGAGAAGGAAACTGATTTTGGTGATAGCCTTGGCGCTTCTGGCGCTTGCAAGCTTTGCCTTCACAAGAGTCGATTTTGCTGATGTGAACGAAAAGGAAGAATGCGCAACAACCGCCAGTTGCTGCAGTCAGGATAAATAGCCAAATCGCCTCGGCATGGATCTGCGAATCCCTGCCGCTTTCGGGATGACACCCGAACGAACCCTAATTAAAACCATTCCCCACCGAAAATTACCGAATTCAATTAACCTCGCAGCCCGAATTGAAACCTGATTGACGCTGACTAACGGATTGATGTTTCTTGGGTTAATATGAAAGGGCTTAAGAACAAAACTTCTATCAAAGAAATTTGTGCATTATTTCTGAGACTTGGAGTAACTGCCTTTGGCGGACCCGCCGCGCACATCGCTATGATGGAGGAGGAAGTTGTCAACCGCAGAAACTGGCTGTCTCGCGAGCACTTTCTGGATTTGATCGGCGCCACCAATCTCATTCCGGGACCGAACTCCACTGAGATGACCATGCACGTGGGGTTTGAACGTGGTGGACTTTCCGGACTTTTCGCAGCCGGTTCGATGTTCATCTTTCCCGCTGCGCTCATCACCGGCATATTCGCCTGGGGGTATCGAGTGTATGGCTCTTTGCCCGAAATCGAGCCGTTCCTGTATGGTATCAAGCCTGCAGTCATCGCGGTGATTTTATCCGCGGTTTGGCGACTTGGGAAAAAGGCCGTAAAAGGCGGAAAGTTCGCAGCGTTGGGATTAGCCGTGGTCGCGGCCGTGCTGTTGGGAGTGGATGAAGTCATCGCGTTGTTAACGGGAGGCATCATCGGGATGGTTTGGTTCCGCATGACGAATCGAAACTCTCTTAATCACGCAATGGTGTTTCCGTTAGCGCGACCCACTTCCTGGTTCTCGATAGCGACGTCTGCGGCCGCCGGTGCCGGGGTTTCTCTCTGGAAGTTGGGTCTCTTTTTTCTAAAGGTTGGGGCGGTGCTTTACGGAAGCGGCTACGTGCTGGTGGCGTTTCTGGAAGGGGGCCTGGTTGAAAACTACGGCTGGCTTACCCAGCAGCAGCTCCTCGATGCCATCGCCATTGGCCAATTCACGCCCGGGCCGGTCCTGTCCACAGCGACGTTCATAGGATATGTCGTGGCCGGCCTTCCCGGTGCTGCCATTGCAACCTTTGCTATATTCTTACCGTCCTTTATTTTTGTTTTGATTCTTAACCCGATCATCCCGCGGCTGCGTGAATCAGCCTGGACTGCCGCGTTTCTTGATGCCGTCAACGTCTCAGCAGTCGCCCTCATGGTCGCCGTCGTCATCGAGTTGATGACTTCGGTCCTGGTCACGTGGTCTGGATGGTTGATTTTTGTTTCGGCAGCCGTGCTAACGGTTCGGTTTAAGATGAACGCGGCCTTGCTCATTATCGGCGGTGCGGTGGTGGGTTATCTGTTAAACCTCATTTAGGCTGTCCGAGACCGTGACGGCGCAGGTTATTCGGCATTGGCATCCCTTGATTCAGGCTGTTGGAGCCCAATTAAAGCATCGAGAATGACTGCTTTAAGCTGTTTTCGCGAGGCTAAACGAAAACGGGCCGTTGGTGTCATTCGTAGAGATCTTTTGTTTGGGAATCTCCTGCCTAATTTCTGGAGATTCCGGCACAAAACAATGCCGGAATGACGTGCACTAAGGAGTTTTGGTTCAGCCACTATTATTAATCCTTGAAGTTGCCCTTCACGATTCCTACTTTGAGATAAGCCTGTTCTTTTCGGAATACTATTGACATTATTAAGGAGAGAATCGCATGAGCCAGAATTACAAACAGATCGAAACCAAGCTTATTCATTCCGGCGAGCCCGAACCGCGGATTCAGGGTGCTGTATCGATGCCCGTCTTTCAGTCGGCAAATTTTGTCTACGGAGGCGAGGAACGCTATCACGATATCAAATACATCCGTCTGAACAATACGCCGAACCACGCGGTTTTGCACCAAAAACTGGCGGCGTTGGAAAATGCCGATGCCGCGTTGGTGACCAGCAGCGGCATGGCGGCCATCACTACCGCACTTCTGACCGTGCTATCCAGCGGCGATCATGTGCTGGTTCAGGACTGCCTGTATGGCGGCACCCACGATTTCGTGACCAAAGATTTTGCAGATTTCGGCATTACGTATGACTTTATAGACAGGGACGATGTGGATGCCTGGAAGAACAAGCTGCGGCCCAACACCAAAGCCATTTATGTCGAGTCCATGACCAATCCATTGTTACAGGTGGCGGATTTGCAGTCCGTCGTCCGTTTTGCAAAAGAGAATGATTTGATATCTCTCATCGACAACACCTTTCCGAGTCCGTACAATTTCCGGCCGGCTGAATGGGGATTTGATGTTTCCCTGCATAGCTGCACCAAGTACCTGAACGGCCATTCGGACATTGTCGCGGGCGCGGCGATAGGACGTGGAGAGCTGATTGAGAAAATTACGCACAAGCTCAATCATCTCGGCGGAACCCTCGATCCGCATGCTTGTTTCTTGCTTCACCGAGGCATGAAGACCTTGGCCGTGAGAATGAAACATCAGAATGAAAGCACCCTGAAGATTGCGCAGTTCCTGGAATCGCACCCGGCGGTGTCCGCGGTAAACTATCCCGGACTCGAAAGCCATCCACGTCATCAGCGCGCACGTGAGTTGTTTGACGGCTTCAGCGGCATGTTGAGTTTCGAAATCAAGGGTGGGATAGAGGCAGCGCAACGATTCATGGATCGGACCACGCTTCCCATCAATGCTCCGAGCCTTGGCGGCGTTGAAACCCTCCTGACCCGACCGGCCACGACGTCGCATTCCGGCATGTCCGCCGAAGATCGCGCAGAGCTCGGCATTACGGATAGTTTGATTCGCGTTTCCGTGGGCATCGAGTCGACCGAAGAACTTATCGAGGATTTTGAGAGGGCGCTGTAGCTGCGTAAAATTTTAATTCACATCACCTTCAAAAGTTGGAGTTACAATGAAGCGGTCGCTTACAATTGCTGTGATTTTTTCTCTCCTCTGTATTTCGGTTGCATACACCCAAAATGATAGCACAGCCAAAATCGTCTGGGAATTTGATACCAAAGGGTGAGTTTTCTCGACCCCCGAAGTTTCGGGGCAATTGGTTTACATCGGTTCCTGCTCAGCAATCTTTTTGGCACTTCATAAAGACAGCGGCATGGAGATTTGGAGGTACGACATTCAGGAGGATGGCGACCAGCATAGTTTTCACGGCGAAATGCTGTTGTCGGATGACCTTGTCATCGTGGGAACGGACACCAAAATTGGGCACATTTATGCCTTCGAACAGAGAACCGGTGCCGTGCGCTGGAAATATCGAGTCCCGGGAAGCGGCGCTTCGACGGACATTCTCCGCAGCGATTCTAAAATCTACACGGTTGCGGATGATGATGTCCTGATCTGTCTGGATCTCGATACCGGCGATTTAGTGTGGCAATACAAAAGTGAGTTTGTTGGTGAAATTGGTCAGCTTATGACGCGGTCGGCAGCTCTAAGTGGCGATCGAATCTTCTTCGGTGGGTCTGCCGGAAACGTTCATGCCTTAAACAAGGATTCGGGAGAGTTGATCTGGACAAAGGATGTCGGTGCGCCGGTTTCAACGTCGGTGCTTGCTAATGAGCAAGCTGTTTTCCTGGGTACGGGCGACGGCTATTTGTATCGACTTGACCGGAATACAGGTGAAGTCCACGCCCGGCTGGAAACGGAACTGGTGCCCATTGGCCGTCCAACTCTGGCGGACGATGCTCTGTATGTTTTCCTAAGCGAAGGTGGACCTTTAGGACAGGGTCGGGGAAAACAATTGCTCGCCGTGGACTTGCTTTTGGAGAAACAGCTTTGGCAGCGTCAGCCGGATTTCGTTTGGAGTGCAACGAAATCGTACGTCTGGAATCAGATGCTGTTGACAGGCACAGAGTACGGGGAAACTATCGGCTACAATCTCGATGATGGAGACGAAGAATGGAGGTTTCAGGTTGCTGGTGCGGTGCGTTCAATTGGCCGAGCCGAAAACATGCTCTTTGTGGGAACCATAGCAGGCATGGTTTACGCTATCAAAACCGGAAACTGAGGAAGACCTGTGCAAACATTCAATTGGGTAGCCATTCTTTTGTTGGTGGGTGCTGCTCACGGTCTGTTCCTGGCCGTGACCCTGTTTAATCTGCGGCGCGGCAACGGCACAGCCAATCGCATCTTTGCGCTGATTTTAACGGTATTTGCCATCAGCATCGTGTTGCACACCCTGGCTTATACACACCAGCATCTGCTGCAATATCCTCACTTGTCCAAGATAGAACCGACGCTGCTCTTCTTGTTTGGCCCCCTGTTTTATTTTTACATCAAAGCGATGACCACGAGCACTTTTAAACTACGCAAGCAGCATGGCCTCCATTTTATCCCTTTTCTTATCTGTGTGGCTTACTTAACGCCGTACTATCTGCAGTCTGCTGAAGCAAAAATCAGACACATTCTGGCGGATCACGGGGG
>JAABYK010000266.1:0-230 GCA_011775825.1 Candidatus Zhuqueibacterota bacterium
ATCCCGGCAGTGATGCCGTGCGGCGAATGCGATTTGTGTTTGAAAGGCCGGGGTACGATCTGCCGCAAGCAAAACATGCCGGGCAATCATATCGATGGCGGATTCGCCAGTCACATCGTAGTACCAAGCAAGTATCTTTGTCCTGTTCCTGTGGAAGACGAGACCTCTATCTTTGGGGATTCCGGCGTGACGCTGAAAGAACTGTCCGTGATCGCCGATGCGGTCACCAC
>JAABYK010000266.1:344-4527 GCA_011775825.1 Candidatus Zhuqueibacterota bacterium
CATTTTTGTGGGCGTCGGCGGCATCGGTGGGTTTGGGGTGCAAATCGCTAAAGCCCTCGGTGTGACCGTGGTGGCAATCGATGTGGATGAACGCCGACTGCAACTGCTTTCCGAATACGGCGCGGATGTGACGTTCAATCCCAAAGAGATGGACAAAAAAGCCATTCGCAAGTCCATTCAAAGTTTTGCTTCTGAACACGCCCTTCCACCCTACGAATGGAAGATATTCGAAACCTCGGGCACGCAAGCCGGACAAGAGCTCGCGTTTGGGTTGCTGACGTTTGGCGCCACTTTGAGCGTGGTTGGGTTTACGATGGACACTCTGGAACTCCGGCTCAGCAATCTCATGGCCTTCGATGCCCGGGCCGTCGGCAACTGGGGATGTCACCCGAACTATTATCCCAAAGTTTTGGAACTGGTGAAAGCCGGCAAGATACAGTTGGCTCCTTTTGTGCAAACATTTCCACTCAGCGAAATCAATTCTGTTTTTCAACGCGTGCACCACCGGGAAATCGACAGGCGTCCCATCCTCGTTCCCGATTTTAAATAGGAGATGACCATGGAGACTTTTAAAGACCATAACCTCGTCCAAGGCTATAAGTTTCAAGAAATCAAATATCAGTTAAAACCGTGTCTCGATTCAAACGGTCAGCCGGTGGAGGGTTTGTTTAATGCCTGGATAATCTTGAACAATCCCGAGCAGCTCAATTCATATACTACCCAGATGGTAAAAGAGGTTATTTTGGCGTTTCGAGCCGCCGCAAATGCCCGGAACGTGGTGGCCGTGGTGTTCACAGGGGAAGGCGATCAGGCCTTTTGCACAGGCGGCAACACCAGGGAATACGCCGAATATTACGCGGGTCAGCCGGAAGAGTACCGTCAATACATGCGTTTGTTTAACGATATGGTGACGGCGATTTTGCATTGCGACAAACCGGTGATCTGTCGGGTCAACGGCATGCGCATCGCGGGCGGACAGGAGATCGGGATGGCCTGCGATTTCTCCGTTGCCAGCGACATGGCGGTATTTGGCCAGGCAGGTCCCAAACACGGCTCTGCACCGGACGGCGGCTCCACAGACTTTCTGCCGCTGTTTGTTGGCATCGAAAATGCGATGTTGAGTCTGACTCTGTGTGAAATTTGGAGCGCCCACAAAGCCTACCGACTCGGACTGCTTACGGAAGTCGTGCCGGTTCTACAAAAGGATGGGGAATTCATTCCGAATCCGCTGGTGGTCACTAATCAGTGGGTGGATGATCGCGGCAATATCATCTTTGGCGAATTCTTACAGGCGGAAAAAAAGAGCCAAGCCAAAGATGTAATCAAACAATGTGACAAGGATTTGTCGCTTCTGGACCAAACTGTCGAAAGACTGTGTACCTCGTTGATGATGACGGTGCCGGGTTGTCTCACCAAGACCATCGAGTCAGCGCGCAAACACAAGCTGGAGCATTGGGACCGCAATCGCGAGAGCAACCGCGCCTGGTTGGGCATGAACATGCTCACCGAGGGCAAGGCCGGATTCAAGGCTTTTAACGAAGGGGTGAAAGGCGAACGCGAAGTAAATTTTATCAAACTACGACAATTGCTGGCACAAGGGACACGCTGGGGAGACGATCTGGTCGAAGCCGTGATGCCGCCACGAAAGTGATAGGATAGCCAAGTGGATTTCTCGATACGCAAAATTAGATCGGAAGACAGCGAAGCCATCGTTCAAATCGATGCCATTCATTCGGGTGAAGCGAAACCGGAGTACTGGCATGAAAGACTGAAGCCTTTTGTTGAGAAAGGAAACCGACAGCGCGTTACGTTGGGTTACGTGGCGATGGCCGAAGGTCACGTCATCGGTTATATTCTTGCCGAAGCCAGATCGTGGGAATTCGGCTCGCCCATTTGCGGCTGGGTATTCGCCATCGGCGTCGCTCCAAACTGCGCCCGGCAAGGTGTGGGATTGGCTCTATGTCGAGAGGTCTGTCTCAAATTTAAAGCCCTTGACATCAAAAAGGTGCGCACCATGGTCCGCAAAGACGATGTGGATGTGCTGAGTTTTTTCCGGGCCTCGGGTTTTCGTGCGGGTCCGTTTATCGAGCTGGAGTTAGAGCTTTGATTCGAATTTTCAGAACATGCAGAATTGGAAATTTGCGAGGTCATCAATGAACACATTCAATAAAATCAAGCTGGAGCACCAGCACGACAACCAAATTCTCGGACTCACCTTGAACGCGCCGAAAGGCAACGTCCTGGATAAGGAGATGATGACGGAATTGACCGAAGCTGTTTCCAAAGCAGGACGTGAGGATTCCGTAAAAGCGCTGGTTTTCCGAGGTGAGGGCGACCATTTCTCCTTTGGGGCGAGCGTGCCGGAGCACCAAAAGAAGTTGGTAGGCGAGATGCTGGCCACGTTTCATGAGTTGATGCGAACGCTCATCGAAACCAGCAAACCCATGGTTGCGGTGGTTCGAGGTCAGTGCCTTGGCGGCGGTTTGGAATTGGCTGCATTCTGCCACTGGATTTTCGCTGCTGAGGATGCCATGTTCGGTCAGCCAGAGATCAAGTTAGGGGTGTTTCCGCCCGTGGCTTCTTTGATTCTGCCGTATGGAGTCGGACAATCCGCTGCCGAGGATTTGATTCTGAGTGGACGCTCAATTCCCGCTTCACGGGCAAAGGAACTGGGGCTCGTACACTCCATTTCAGCCGATCCTGAGCAGGAACTTGCTGCGTTCATTTCGGAGCATATTTTGCCGAAAAGCACGGCAGCTTTACAATTTGCTGTCAAGTCTTCGCGATATGAAATGCATCAAGCATTCTTGAGAAACATCGATGCCGTTGAAAAGCTGTACGTACAGGATTTGATGACGACAGAGGATGCGAATGAGGGGATCCAAGCTTTCATGGAAAAACGCAAGCCGGTCTGGAAAAATCGGTAATGCTTAGACGAGTGGATTTTCTACTTTCAGAAATTCAGAAAGGGAGAATTCTTTTGCTCCAAAAATTTCTTAGCTTTTTTGTGAAGTGGAGAGGCTAAATTGTGGGCATAGACCAAAATGTTGGTATCCAGGGCATACATCAGATGCCTCGGTCAGAGTACATTTCATCTCGATCGACGATGACCTCTTCTCCGAGATCGAATGGTTCGATTTCGAAAGATTGGCGACGCTTATGGACATCATCTTTTTTACGGCGCATATTCCTGTGTTTGACACTCTTGAGTTCTGAGCGAATCGATTTCAGGATTTGTTCCATCAATGCAATTCGTTCTGACAGCGATAATTTTTCAATTCTCAAAAAAAACTCTTTTTTAGACATTTGATGCTCCAACATTTTACGGTAAAAAGATAACGAAATTGAATTCTCATGTCAATGTAATTTTTCCGGATCGTTGAGTTTTCATGATAGCATTTGACTTCAAAAATCAAGTGGCAGTCATAACCGGTGGCAGTTCCGGTATTGGTCTGGCCACGTCCAAATTATTTGCAGCCTGCGCAGCCCGAGTCGTTTGCGTTGATTTGAAGGCGCCCGCCGAACCTGTTGAACGGGCGCGCTATGTCGAAGCCGATGTGTCGAATTTCGATCAAGTCCATGACTGTGTTGGGAACATTTTGACGGCAGAGAAGCGCATCGACTGCCTGGTCAACAACGCGGGTATCTCGCGTGATACAACCATCTGGAAGATGACCGAGAATCAGTGGGATGCTGTGTTAAACGTGAATTTGAAAGGAGCCTTCAATTTCATTCATCATCTGGCGCCTCACTTTCGGGAGAAAAACGGTGGCAAGATTGTCAACATATCGTCCATCAACGGCATGCGCGGCAAATTTGGCTTGACAAATTACTCCGCCTCAAAAGCGGGCTTGATCGGACTGACCAAGACGGTGGCGAAAGAGCTTGGCCGCTACAACGTCAATGTAAATGCTGTTGCGCCTGGCTACGTTCTAACCCCGCTGACACAAAAGCTGCCCGACAAGATCATAACTCAAGCGAAAAACGAAACGGTTTTTGGAAGACTTGCAAAACCTGAAGATGTCGCCAATCTCATTCTCTTTCTTTGCTCGGATTTGGCAAAGCACATTACCGGTGAAGTCATCAAAGTAGACGGCGGCCAGTATATTTGAGTTTTTTTTCAACAAATTAGGACACTTTTATCCATAAAAAATTTTTAAGGGAATAGAAAAAGTGAAACAAG
>JAABYK010000266.1:4578-6975 GCA_011775825.1 Candidatus Zhuqueibacterota bacterium
GAATATCCGACGGTGCGACGGTGGCGAGAAGCCGGTGGAAAAGTGGTTGGTCATTTCCAGGTGTACTTTCCCGAAGAGATCGTGCACGCGGCCGGAGTGCTTCCTTTAAAAGTCTGCGGGGCACAAGTCGACGGGATGGAGGCCGAATCGCATTTTGGATCGTATCTTTGCTCGATTATTAAGACCTCTCTCGAACTCGCTTTGACCCAAAAAATCGAACTCGAGATGTTTGTCACGCATCCGATCTGCGATGCTGCGCGCAATCTGGCTGCCATCTGGGGGCGAAATTTTCCATACAAATGCCAGATTCTCTACTTGCCACAGAATCCCAACTCAAAACATTCGGTGAGCTATCTCAGAAATGAGTATGAAAGACTGAAGGCCGATATTGAATTTATTGCAGGTCGCAAAATTCAGGACGAGAATTTGTGGCGGTCTGTGGCCCTTTATAACGAAAGTCGGGCCTACATGCGAGAACTTTACAGCATCAAGAAAGAGACGCCATGGCTGATCACAGCAGAGAATGCCTTTTGCTTAATTGCAATGGCCGGCTTCATTCCGCGGGAAGAATACAACGACTTCATGCGCTCGATTCTGCCGATGATCAAACAGCGTGCCATCAAAAGGCAGGACAAAATGCGAGTGGTGTTCGAAGGCGCTTTTTGTGAGCAGCCGCCGCTTGATCTGTTGCAGACCATCGACCGTTCCTGCTATTTGGTGGATGATGACCTGATGATTGGTTTGCGGTACATTCTTGAGGATGTGGCGGTCGAGGGCGATCCGCTTTATAACCTTGCGGAGGCTTACATCGAGAAATCTTCCTACAGCCCGGTTCAGCACGATTCACGCAAACCCAAGGAAAAGATGCTCCTGGAGCGAATTCGAAATGCAGGCGCCGACGCCGCCATCGTTACGGCAGCCAAAATGTGCGAGCCGGGTTTGGAGGAACAAGTGACGTACAGCAAAGCCCTGGATCAAGCCGGCATTCCGTATTTCATTAGCGAATTTGAAGAAAACCAGACCACCTTCGATCATCTTGGCATTCAATTGGAGACCTTTGTTGAGAACATCCTGTTTGATTGAGTAAAGCGAGGGGCATACAGCGTGAAGCGCAAAAAATCGCTCCGCGCTTCTCGCTCGACACTTTACGACATAATAATAGTGCGAAAATTTAAGGAAAAGCAAAAATGACCGCTAACAGCCAAAATCAGGCAGAAAACCTCGTCGGGCGCGGGAGCCGCGACGGTGCCACCCTTTTTCGGCAGTGGTTTCAAGGATTGTCAGAAGTGGCTGAAAAAGGCGACGGTGCAGCCTATGTGTTCGTTATGGGAAGTCTAAACGAAATCCTCAAGACCTTCGATTTTCCGGTTGTGTTTCCGGAAATCAACTCTCTGCAAACCGCCGTGCGTCGTGTGGCTTCGGAGTATCTGAATGAAGCTGAAGACTACGGTTACTCCCCTGATATTTGTGGATATGTAAAAGCAGACGTAGCAGTGCAGTTGAAAGGCGGTGCACACCCAATGGGCAGAATCCCCAAGCCAAGTCTCGCGGTTTTGACCAACGCCTGCAACACGTACATCAAGTGGGCGGAGATTTGGGAACGCATGTACGAAATGCCTACCTTTGTCATGGACATCCCCGGAACCAGAGCGGACGGCGCCCAAACCTGGAGCGGAAACCAGGACTTTGAGAATGATCGCCGCTATGTGGTTGAGCAAATCAAGGAGTTAATTTCGTTGTGTGAGCGAGTTTCCGGGAAAAGATTTGATATCGATAAATTTCGGGACGTGCTCAGTCATGCTAACGCTATGAGTCGTGCCTGGCACCGACTTCTTGAGCTGAATTGTAAGCAACCGGCCGTGTTTAACGCTCTCACCGATGGCACAATTTATTTGGGTGTCGCCAACGGTATGCGAGGAACCGCTGAAGGTACTGCCTTTTTCAAAGATCTTGTGGAAGAAATGGAATATAAATCAACCAACAATATCGGTACACTGACGGAAGAAACCTTCCGGCTGTTCTTTGTAGGCGTACCCTGTTACCCGATTTTCCGTCGGTTCAACGAGTTTTTCACCGAATGGGGTGGCGTATTCGTGCATTCTACGTATCTCTGGTTCGCTTCCGGCGGCACGAACCTCGGTTTCGAGTATGATCTTGAGAATCCGATTGATAGTCTTGCGGAGGGCGTGTTAGTGAGTGTGCGAGATGCCATGGACAGCATGTTTCACCAACAGCGAGCTATTCTCTCCCTCGCAGACCCATTTCATGTGGACGGCGTCGTCTATCATCCGATCAAGAGTTGTCGTACCGTATCCACAGGTTTGGCCGACGGACGTCGCTATGTGATGGCAAACCGGGATGTGCCCACCCTGTTCATTGAATCGGATTTGATGGACA
>JAABYK010000270.1:0-9481 GCA_011775825.1 Candidatus Zhuqueibacterota bacterium
TTCAAAGTTTATTTTTGTCTGTCAAGTTGGGTGCTCTGTCACCTGCTGCCAGTGAGCCGAAGTTTTGGCCACGGATTTACACTGATGGAACACTGATTTACTGGACCTAAGCGCTTGAATGTTTATTTTTGCTTTAATTTTAAATTAATTGAATTCACAGCTCAAAAAAACACCCAAAATTAAAACCAGGTATTTATGCTCAATTCGCGCTGCGAGCAGCCTCACTCTAACCACCATTTACCCGTATGCATCAGTGTGAATCCGTGGCTAAATCTTAGTGCATCGGAGTGCGCTGTGAAGAGCTGTGATAAACTATGACATGTAACTGGAACAAATGCTAAGAAATCATGGCGCTGCCTTTAATCTTTCAAGAATTCAAGGAACTCAGAGAGAACATCCCGTGGATTTCGCTGGGGAACTTTCCGACGCCCGTCGAACGGCCGGAAAACCTCTGTCAGGAACTGGGCGTTTCCAATCTTTGGATCAAGCGGGATGATTTAAGTGGCGAATTTTACGGAGGCAACAAAGTTCGTACGCTGGAATTCAGCCTGGCCGAGGCGCAACGGAAAAGAGCCAATCGTGTCTTTACCTATAGTGCACTTGGTTCCAATTGGCCATTAGCGTGTGTGATTTACGCAAAGTTGCGGGGACTGCCAACCGATGTCTTCTTTCTGCCATATCCTCTCGATGCCATCAAGAAAAGAAATTTGGACGTGACATATCAATTAGCGCGTCGTGTTCATTCGGCCAGGTCGGTTTTGACGTTTCCGTTTTTGCTCGGATTTAATCTGTTCAAAGTCAGAAAGCGCGCCCGCGTTTATTTGACGCCACCTGGAGGTGTTTCACCGCTCACAACTTTGGGTTACGTCAATGCCGTCCTTGAATTACGAAACCAGGTTCAGGATGGTGAAATGCCGATGCCCGACACCATTTTTTGTCCGTTTGGCAGCGGCGGAACCGCGGCGGGAATTTCCATCGGCTTGCACCTTGTTGGCTGGCCAACGAAGGTTGTAGCAGTGAGAGTTGTGGACCACATCGTGGCCAACAAATGGACGTTGAAGCACCTGATCTCAAAAACAGTTCAGTTGATGAAGANNAATATTAAAATCGAGCACGGCTATTTCGGAGATGGCTACAGCCGACCGCTTCCTTCGGGTGAAAAAAGCATCGAGCTTTTTCGAACGTGCGAAAATCAAATCCTGGATTCCACGTACACGGGCAAAACCTGCGCGGCATTACTCGATGCTTGCAAGAAGGACGAGTTCAGAAATAAGACACTCCTATTTTGGCATACCTTGAATTCACGCAATCTGGATCGGGTGCCCGAGAAACTTGGGACACCGGACCGAAAGAAAGAACCTTATGCGATCAAACAATCAGCTTGAATGAGCAGATGTTTTTCCCTATATTCGATTTCGGAATTAGATAGAAAACTCCTTATGTTCAACCGCAAACTTGAAATCATCGACGCCCACACCCATTTCTTTTCCTACGAATGGTTTCGGCATTTTTTAAATTTGGCCCGAGAACGCTTTTCGAGTGGAGGAGTCGAAGCGTTGGCGGCTCGACTCGAGTGGGAGTTACCACCGAGATCGCCGCGAGAATTGGGCGAGAAATGGGTTCAAGAGCTGGATAAGCACGGCGTAAGCAAACAAGTGCTCTTTGCCAGTAAGCTGAACGATGCCGAACAACTTGCCGTAGCTGTGAATGCCTTTCCCGGTCGACTCGTCGGATATGTTCTGATTGATCCAAAGCAAGAGTCGGCACGGGAACAGGCGCATTATTCCATCAACATTCTGAATATGCAGGGCATTCTCATGTTCCCCGCCATGCATCATTTTCATGCCTATGATGAAAATGTTTACCGGATTTACGAAGAGGCCTTTGCAAATGAGGTTCCGGTGTTCATCCATTTTGGCCAGTTTAATATCCCGATCTTCAAGAAACTGGGTATCCCGGATAACGTGAACTTGAAATACTCAAACCCTCTGGATTTGAAAGAGCCCGCCAAAGAATTTCGACACTTGAATTTCATCGTTCCGCATTTCGGCTGTGGTCGCTTTGAGGAGGCATTAGACGTGGCCGCAGAGTGTAAGAACGTTTATTTCGATACCTCAAGCTCCAATTCATGGATCAAACCGCCATTAACACTGGCTGAAGTGTTTAAGAAATCACTCGAGATTCTGGGTCCTGAGCGCCTTCTGTTTGGCACCGATTCTTCCGCTTTTCCGCGCGGGTGGCGGAATGAAATTTATGACCAGCAAGTGCAGATCCTGGATGGTCTCAACTTGTCCATTCAAGACAAAGCACTGATTTTGGGTGGGAACATCGCCCGAATACTTAATCTAAATTAAGACATCTTACCCGAACCATCATTTCAAAAAATCATCTCATTTGGGCTGATAAGATGCCGGAATTACCGGATTTAGTTTACATTGAAAACAACCTCCGTTCCGCTTTAAACAGCAAGAGAATTACCGATATTAAGATCAAGGAACCCATTGTTTTCCGCATCCTGGTGTCAAAGGGATTTGAGTCTCTCATAGATGCCCGGTTCGAAAACGTCTATCGCCATGGTCCGTTTTTGGGATTTAAATTCGACAATGGCTCAGAAATGGTGATTCATCCCATGTTGGCGGGCCGATTCAAATTAGGCTCAGAGACAGCCAGATCTGGGCGAGGGTTGTGTTTCTCAATACACATGGAAGACGGGCTGGCGCTGCATTACGCAGATGATAAAAAAATGGGTAAAGTCTATTTGATTGAAGCAGGCGATTATGCTAACATTCCCAGATACACGCAGCAAGGAGTGGACATTTTGAGCGAGAAATTTACTCTTCAAACATTTCACGGGCTCATACAGGGACAGCGGAAGCAGATTCGAGTTTTTTTGATGGATCAAACCATCCTCAGCGCAATCGGCAATGCCTACGCCGATGAAATTCTGTTTCATGCACGAATTCATCCGAAAACATTTTGTTATCAGCTAACACAAGATGAGGTTACGCAGCTATTCAGAAGCATTCACGAAGTTATTTATTCGGGAATTGCCGAAGTCGAAAAGGCGCGGCAGCCCATCGAAATCAAAGTTCGCGACCATATGAAGGTGCGAAACCGCAAGGACACACCTTGTCCGTGTTGCGGTACAACCATCCGGCGGGCAGGAGTTTTGGGCTATGACGCCTACTTCTGCCCAAGCTGTCAGCCGACAAGCAGGAAGCAATTCATTGATTGGTAATGAAGCGCAGGGAGCATTCGGTTTCACATGCTGGTAAAGCTTTTTGGCCGTTCGGGCGTCAAAAGAAAAGTCCGCAAGTCCATCCCACCGATCACCATTATTGTTTCCTTGGGGCTATTTTTTTTTCTGGTCAACATTCCCACCCCTGCCGGGCTCACGCCTGAAGCACAAAAGGCCCTGGCCATCTTTGTCGTATCCATCCTGCTCTGGGTGACACATGCCCTGCCGCTCATGATTACGAGTCTTCTGGTGGTTATTTTGTTTCCTTTGACGGGCGTACTTTCCACACACGATTCCTACGCCCTGTTTGGAAACGAGGCCATTTTTTTTATTTTGGGCGCCTTCATTTTGGCATCCGGGATCATGAGGTGCGGCCTGAGCACGAGGCTTGCGCTGTTGGCGTTGCGACATTTCGGGAAGTCTCCCAAATATTTGCTGCTTAGTTTGTTGTGCTTATCCGCGTTTTTATCGTTTTGGATGTCGGAACATGCCGTGGCTGCCATGATGTTTCCAATTGTCATGGAAGTCGCGGACGCGCTAAAACTGATGCCGATGAAAAGCCGTTATGCCAAAGGGCTGATTCTGGCCATGACCTGGGGCTGCATCATCGGAGGCATNNGCAAAATACCGGCTTTTCCATCGGTTTTATGCCCTGGGCATTGGCGGCGCTGCCAACGGTTATCATTATGATTGGCATGGCTTACTTTGTGTTGATGAAAATGTTTTCGCCCGAAATTCAGGATATCCGGTCGGCACAAACTGTGCTGAAGAAAAAGGCCTTGAGAATGGGGCATACAACTGCGAGAGAAAAATCCATCGGCTTGTTGATGCTGCTTACGATATTTACGTGGATTTTCTACGGCGAGAGGTTGGGATTGGCAAATATCGCAATAGCGTCGGTCGTGATTGCGTTCGTGTTTCGTCTACTCGATTGGAAAGAAGTGGAACAAGATGTCAATTGGGGAGTATTTTTGATGTATGGCGGTGCTATCTGCCTGGGGTTTGCCATGGGAAGGACGGGGGCTGCACATTGGCTGGCAGACAATACTTTGGGTTATCTCGTTCACTCTTCCTGGGGCTTGTTGATTAGTCTTTCATTCATTGCTCTGTTCCTGACGGAGGCGATCAGCAATACGGCGGCAGTCGCTTTATTGTTGCCACTGGCGCTTGGTTTAGCACAAGACTTTCAAATCGATCCTAGAATTGTTACGTTGTCTCTCACCATTCCTTCGGGCTTGGCGTTTCAACTGCCCATGGGAACGCCTGCGACAGCCATTGCTTATTCATCAGGCTACATCAGTGTGAAAGATACTGTGATGGGCGGAATGATTTTAAAGCTTTTTGCGTTTATTTTATTCGTGCTGTCTATCTTCTTTTATTGGCCCTCAATTGGTTTCGAATTTTAAGGTTCGTGAGATGAAAAAAATCTTGTTGATTATCTCCTTCCTCAGGAGATCTCCAAAAACGATCGAAGAAGCCATCAAAATCGCCAAGGAAAATGACGGCGAACTCATCGTGTTTTTTGTTTTGGATGTGGATTACGCCAATAACGTTGTTGATAAACTGACCGATGAAGGATGGATTGGCGGAAAGCCGTCCGAACATCTGTACACCTCACTTTTGAAAGAATACAAACTGCAAGCGGAAACGCAAATCGAATCCATCGAACAGCGAGCCAGAGAAATGGGCGTGCCCGTGCGATCCATTATCAAAAGTGGGTCGGTGTTGAAGGAGACGTTGCGTTTGGCGAGTTTGGAAGATCCCGATATGATCGTCATCACTCGCCGGAAAAGGTCGAGTCTTTCGCGGCTAATTTTTGGCTCCATGGTCAAAACATTGCGAGAAGAAGCAAAGTGTGAGGTGAAGATTATCGATTCGCAATAAACTTTGCCTTGCAAAAAAAGCGCGCTTCGACTATATTAGAAGTCGCAAATTGCAGATGTATTCCCGGTGTAAACTGTAATCAAGGAGGTGGGTATGGCTATTGAACGTTCAGGTGCTGTGACATTGCATGGCAAACCATTGACGCTAATCGGTCCGGAAATTAAGGTCGGTGATAAGGCGCCCAATTTTAAAGTGCTGGCCAACGACATGTCGGAAGTCACACTTTATACAGATAAAGGCAAGGTTCGTTTGCTTATTTCCGTCGGTTCCCTAGACACCCCCGTTTGCGATACCGAAACCAAACGGTTCAACAAAGAAGCCGTCGCGTTTCCGGACAATGTAACTGTCTACATAATAAGCTGTGATTTGCCGTTTGCTCAAAAACGTTGGAGTGATAATGCGAATGCCTCGAATGTTAAGACATTGTCGGATTATCGAGACCTGAGCTTTGGCGAAGCGTATGGAACGAGGGTAAAAGAAACGCGCTTGCTGAGTCGCGCCGTATTTTTGGTAAATCAAGATGACGCCGTACGCTACGTCGAATATGTACCGGAAATCGTGCAAGAGCCAAATTACGAGGCGGTTTTGGGAGCTGTACGGAAGCTCGAAGGTTAAATAATTTTCCTACAAAATTTCACCTATGAGAAAAAGAGGCTCTTTGGAGCCTCTTTTTGTTGTCTATGCAGCTTATCGCAGGTAAAAACAAAGGCAAAATAAGTTGGGAGTAGATGTTTGTAGTGCAGCCTTTAGGCTGCTTTTTGCAAGCTAAAGCTTGAACTACAAACCAGCTCGTGAAAACTCAGTTTTCCTCATTTAAATGTAAAAGTCAAGTTTGTGAATAATTCAAGTAAAAGACATTGATACCAAAATTAAATGTCAAGCAACCTATCCAAAGGGGCAATTGAATTGGTGAAAATAGTCTTTACGCTAATTCTCGTCTTGATAATCTTCTCTGTTTTCATTCGGCTATTTGAAAACAGCTTCATTTATTTTCCAGCCAAATATCCGGATGGCTTCTGGCAGACGGAGACGTTTGGGCTGAAGGTAGAAGACTGCTATTTCACAACCGCGGATGGTGTGCGGCTCCACGGCTGGCTTCTGACCAACGAGAACGCTGTGGCCACTCTGTTATGGTGCCACGGCAACGCGGGGAACATTGCGGGCAGGCTCGACAATCTGGCCAAACTCAAGGCCCTGCCCGTCAACGTGTTCCTTTTTGACTATCGCGGCTATGGCAAAAGCGAAGGGCAGCCGAATGAAAAGGGCGTTTACCGCGACGCCGTGGCCGCCTATGATTATCTCGTTTCTCGACCAAATATCGATCCGGATACAATCATCCCATTTGGACGCTCTCTGGGCGGAGCCGTCGCTGTGGATTTGGCTACGAAACGAGCCTGTGCAGGCTTGATCCTGGAGTCCACATTTACCACAGCAAAAGACATGGCCAAATCAGCATTTGGTCCCATCCCGGTCCATTGGTTTATTAAAACAGAATTCAATTCAATTGAGAAAATTGGTCAAATTCGGGTTCCGCTTTTGGTTTTGCATGGAACGGAGGACACCACCGTGCCTTTCAAACTCGGACGTCAGCTCTTTGAGGCTGCAAATAATCCGAAAGAGTTTTATGAAATTCAGGGGGCGGATCACAACAATACGTATTTTAGAGGGGGCAAAGACTATTTTCACAAATTTGAGAAATTCATCACCCGCGCTGTTCGGTGAGTCCATTCCCTTTCCAAGCATTTGCAACATACCAACACTCCTACCGTACATTGATTCCGGAACGTCAAACCCTTGTCTATGGCTCAGTTTCATCATTCTAAAAAACGATTGTAACATTTTGACTGTTTACTCGGTCTAATTTAATATCCGAATTTCGTATTTTGGAGGTATGGTTATGCGTATTTTAAGGCTACTCACTGTCTTTGTTGTGCCATCTGTACTCCTGGCTTCGCTGTTATCTCTATCGTGCGGGAAAAATGGTGAGGCGAAGGATAAAAGCAATCCCGAAGAAAATACTGTGCTGATTCCCGTGGAAGTGTCTCAAGCATCACGGGATGACATCTCAGCTTATCTGACCGGCACAGCTACTATCGAAGCCGAGCATGAGGCCGAGGTGGTTGCCAAGACATCGGGCATCATCGAAGAAATCTTAGTTGAGGAAGGGGTGTTTGTCGAGAAGGGACAGGTTCTGGCCAGGTTAGAGGAAGAGATGCTCGCTATCGCGACGGAGAAAGCCAAGGCCGATTTGGACAAGCTGGAAAATGATTTCAATCGCAATAAAGAGCTGTTTGAGAAACGCCTTATTTCGAAAGAGGAATTTCAAAACGTTCGTTTTCAATATGAGGCACAGAAAGCGGAATTCAAACAGGCAAAACTGAACTTAAAGTATGCTTCGATACGAGCGCCTATCACAGGGGTCATCGCCAGGCGTTACATCAAAGCCGGTAACATGATTGAGAAAAATCAGCCGGCCTTCCGAATCGTCGATTTTGAGGATTTGATTGCGAATGTTTACGTCCCGGAAGTGGAGATCCAGAAAGTTGAGGTCGGGCAGCGTGCTGAACTGAATCTCGATGCCACAAACGGTAGCGTTTTTGAGGGCTACGTGGATCGAATCAGTCCCATCGTGGATCCGGCAAGCGGTACAGTCCGGGTGACCGTCGCCATCAAGAATCCCAATTCATACATTAAGCCTGGCATGTTTGTACGCATTCGAATCATTCATGACACCCATCAAAACAGCTTGCTGATTCCCAAACAGGCGGTTATTTCCGAAGACGGTACAGACCTGGTTTATTCCATTGAAGATTCTATCGCCGTAAAGAAGGCGGTGAAAACCGGTTATTCTTCCGATACCAGGATCGAAATCTTAGACGGTCTTTCATCGGGCGAGCAAGTTGTGGTGGTCGGACAAAATGGACTTAAGGACAGCTCTAAAGTCGAAATTGTGCAATAATGAGAGCCTACGAGCAGTCTATAGAGTCACTAAAGTGTAAAAAGAAAATATCATGAAAATAGTTGATTTGTCTATTCGTCGCCGAGTGACCGTTTCCATGGTCACCCTTGCCATTGTCATTTTCGGATTCGTGGCATTTAACCGTTTGGATGTCACGCTTTTGCCGGATTTGACCTATCCGACTTTGACCGTTCGCACCGAATACGCGGGGGCAGCGCCGGTTGAAGTCGAGAATCTAATTTCGAAGCCCATTGAAGAAGCGCTGGGCGTGGTCAAGAATTTGATCGAGGTGCGGTCTATTTCCCGCTCAGGTCAATCGGATGTGATCTTGGAATTTGAATGGGGCACAAACATGGATTACGCGGGCCTGGAAGTGCGCGAGAAATTAGACGCGTTAGATTTGCCGCTGGAGGCAGAAAAGCCGCTGGTTCTGCGTTTCGATCCGTCCTTGGAACCCATCGTCACATTGGCGTTCTATCGTGAACAGCAAAGTAAACCGGATGCGGACGAAGACATTCTGTTCGCGGGTTACGGCAACGGTTTTGCGAACGACCAACTGCTCGATGAAAGCAATTTAAAATATCTACGAACTTTAGCTCAAGAGCAGTTGAAAAAAGATCTGGAATCTGTGACCGGCGTGGCCGCCGTCAAAATCAGTGGTGGACTGGAGGAGGAAATTCAAATTGAGGTAGACCAGGGCAAATTAGCCCAACTGAATTTGACCGTGCAGGAGGTGGCGGACCGTCTCCGGCGAGAAAACGTCAATCTCGCGGGGGGCAGCTTAAAAGAAGGCACACACCAGTATCTCGTCCGAACCTTGAACCAATTCAAATCCGTGGATGAGATCCGAAACGTCATCCTCCGAACGCACGAAGGCTCGAAGATTTATCTGAAGGACGTGGCGAATGTCATCGAAGGGTACAAGGAGAGAAAGGCAGTCACGAGACTCGATGGCATCGAGGCCGTTGAAATTGCCATTTACAAAGAAGGGGATGCGAACACGGTTTCAGTGGCGCGGGCCTTGAAAAAGCGTTTGGATCGCGTCAACGAAATCTTGCCCGAAGGCACGGTGTTGAAAATGGTTTATGATCAGTCAGTTTTTATTGAAAATGCCGTGAACGAAGTGGTGACGGCTGCGGTGTTCGGAGGCGTTTTGGCCTTCTTCGTGCTGTATTTCTTTTTGAGAGACATTTGGAGCACGTTGATCATCTGTCTGGCCATTCCGGTTTCGGTTATTACGACCTTTAACCTCATGTTTGGAGGGAACATCACCTTGAACATCATGTCTTTGGGCGGACTGGCACTGGGTGTCGGGATGCTGGTGGACAATTCGGTGGTGGTGCTCGAAAGCATCTTCCGGCATCGCGAGAAAGGCGCCGGCATCCTTGAAGCAGCGAAAC
>JAABYK010000270.1:9498-10526 GCA_011775825.1 Candidatus Zhuqueibacterota bacterium
GTCTTCTTCCCGCTGGTCTTTGTCAAAGGCATTGCCGGTCAACTTTTCCGAGATCAGGCGCTCACCGTGACCTTCTCACTGCTCGCTTCCCTGGCCGTAGCTTTAACGCTCATTCCGATGATGGCTTCGTTTGGGGGCAAAAAACAGAGCGCGTTTGATTTTGCCGAGGAAACGAATAAGCCGCCAAAGCAGCGAGGCAGAGTGATTCGAGGCATCCAGGTTTTCTTCAAATTTATCTTCTCCCGAATTCCGACGTTCGTCCTCACCTGGATAGTGAAGATTGCACGCGGTGTTTCCAAGGGCCTAAAATTTCTGATCACCCCTTTGGTAAATGCATTCGAGAAAGGCTTCAGTGCCATAAATACGACTTATCCGAAAGTGTTGGATTGGGCCCTGGCGCACAGAGGCGCGAGCCTCGGAATCGCCGTGCTCTTGTTTGTTGTAAGCCTGTTGTTGATTCCCAAACTTGGTGTGCAGTTGATTCCGCAATTGTCACAAGGCGAAATTATTGCCGAAGTGAAGCTGCCTCCGGGCACACCCTTGGCGAAAACGGATGCGCTGATCGCGAGAATGCAATATGGAGCACGCGAAAACAAGCTCATTCATACCATGTTTTCCGTGGCGGGCACTGGCAATCGTCTGGATGCCAATCCCGAAGAGGGTGGCGAAAATTGGGGCGAAGTGAGAATCAAAATGGTCCCCGGTTCCGGGCGCTCGGAGGAAGAAGCTTTGATGGCCGATCTGAGGTCTCGATTTAGCCGTCTGGCGGGTGCTGAGTACAAATTTTCAAGACCCATGCTGTTCAGTTTCAAAACGCCCATTGAGGTGGAGATCGCCGGCTACGACCTGAATGGTCTCAAGCGATTGTCGGATCTGATTTCCCGAAGATTAGCGGAGAATCCAAAATTTACGGATGTCAAATCGACGATGCAAGGAGGCTACCCTGAAATTCAAATTTACTTCGATCGTGAGCGGCTCGCTTCTTATGGGCTACAGGTGCCGGATGTGGCGCAAACGGTGGTCAACAA
>JAABYK010000270.1:10648-11262 GCA_011775825.1 Candidatus Zhuqueibacterota bacterium
CAGCGCGTGGCTCTGGTTCGAGCCAATCTAAAAGGGCATGATTTGGGTGCAGCTTCTGAGGACATTGACGGGATGATTCGTTCGCTCAACATTCCGAGCGATTTCGCAGTCGATCTGGCCGGGCAAAATAGAGAGATGGCGTTGTCATTCAAGTCGTTGCGATTTGCACTCCTTTTGGCCATTTTCTTGATCTACCTGGTCATGGCTTCACAATTTGAATCGCTGCTTCATCCTTTTGTGATTATGTTTACCATTCCGCTGGCGTTGATCGGCGTTGTGTTTTCTTTACTGCTCACCGGAAACGCACTGAGTGTCGTCGTGTTTATTGGATTGATTATGTTGGTGGGAATTGTGGTAAATAACGCCATCGTCCTCATCGATTACATCAACCGGCTGCGCCGAAAAGGCATGGCAAAGTTGGAAGCGGTTAAGGAGGCCGGACAAGTGCGGCTGCGTCCAATTCTGATGACGACATTGACGACAGCCCTGGGTTTGCTTCCTCTTGCCCTGGGACTTGGCGAAGGTGCTGAAGTGCGCTCACCCATGGCCATAACCGTCATCGGCGGACTTCTGGTTTCGACCATGTTGACTTTGGTTGTGATTCCGGTAGTTTA
>JAABYK010000694.1:0-8433 GCA_011775825.1 Candidatus Zhuqueibacterota bacterium
GTCATTCCGGCATTGTTTTGTGCCGGAATCTCCAGGAATTAGGCAGGAGATTCCCGAACAAAAGATCTCGGGAATGACTGCAACAGTCCGTTTTCGTTCAGGCATTCTAATTAACTTTTTATGCTTTCGGGCCAGTCTGCCTCAGGCTTACCGTGCCAGACCCAGGCGATAAAATCGATAAGCGGTGGCTTACCTCCCAGCTCTCGCAGCCGGACCGTCACTTGCCCTCTGTGGTGCATCGTATGTAATGCAACCTGAAGAATGGTCTCGCCCAGGGTCGTGGGGTCGGGCGTCTTGCCCAAAACTTCCATGATTCGTTTTGACCACGGAAGCTCGACGATCTCCTCCAAAGCTGAATCTGTGATCTTATTCAAGTATGCGTTCACATTCTGGTAATATTCGTATCCCCATCTTGAAATGGCGGTCAGATTTTCGAAGGCCGATTCTTCCGGGAAGTCCAATGGTTGATTAGTCCATATGGCGAGAAATGCCCTTTGCACGACATGGATATGGTACAGCAGTTCCCGGAGTCGCGAATCGTTTTCCGCCTGAGGGGTCGCAAGGACAGATCGCCAGACGGTGGCATCCGCCCACTGCATGTGTTTATAAAGCTCGTTTGTCATAAAACTCTCCATAAATCAAATCTACTCCGGCGGAAGTTTTGCAAAAATTGCATCCACATCAACCCCGCGTCGGCGCAGATTTCGCAGTTCACGAAGGTAGATGAGCGTCGCTACGGCCATCACGAACAACCAGACCGGGGTCGAATGAAAATACCACGCACTGACGGAGGCTGAAAAATCCTTCCAAATATGTACTGCCAGAAAGCCGCTCAGCACAATGGCTCCAAACGTGGCCAGCATCACCTGAACGTTCCGCGCTGAAGCGACTCGAACCTCGCGGGCGATCTCCGGGTTGCGCCGCGGAAGCGCCAGCACGGAAAGACACATGAGCAGAAAATTCACCAGCATCGATGTGACGAGGATGTCCACCCCGAGGAAGAAATCCCCGGCGAGATGGCTGCCCAAAATGCCCACGGATGCCATGCCGCCGCTGAGTACAATGGCAACGTGCGGTGTGTGCCACTGTCGGTGAACTTTTGCCACGCCTCGGGGAAAAATGCCGTCTTCCGCCCAGGCGAACATCAGACGCGACACAGCGAGAAGCATTGCGGGCAGGTCGTTAATCAAGGCGACCGCTGCTCCGGCCACGATGGCCACTGTCCATCCGGAGGGGAGCACATAGCCCAAAAGTCCGGGCGCGGTCAGATCGCGTTTCATGGCTTCCTCCGCAATATACGTCCACGGGACTGTGTGATACACCGCGGCGGTGAACAACATGTAGAACGACCCCACCGTAATGACGGCAATCGCGATGGCTAACGGCAGGGAGCGGCCCGGATTCCGTGCCTCGCCGCCGGCTTGAGCGATGGAATCGAAGCCGATGAAACTCGAAAACAACACAGCCGAGGCCGCCAGAAAGATGCCGAAATCAAAGGAAGCGGAGCTGCTGTCCGTGATTCGGCGGCCCTCCTGCTCGAGTGCTGCGGCCGCGAAATCGTGCTGATCGAAAATAAACCCTGTTACGATGACCACGGCCCCCAGCGCAAACATCAGGAACATCAAAGGCACGAGGGTGCGCTCATACAGCCGCACCCCCCGGAGGTTCACCGCCACGAAGGTCCAGAGGAACGCCAAAGCCAGGCCCACTCGGATGCCTCCGGAGTCCAGGGCAGTAGCAATTGCCGACCAATCGAGGGCCGTGGCAATGTCCCGCAGAAATGGAATCAGGACGTAGGAGACCACGCCAATAGCGATGGAAAGTCCAAACCACTGAGAAAAACTCGCCACAAACCCCAAATACGGATGCAGCGCCCGGCTGGCGTAGACATAGCTCCCGCCGGCCCGGGGCATGGCCGAGGCCAGCATGGCGTACGCCAGCGCGGCAAGAATGGCCGGAACCGATGCAAACACGTAGGCCGGCAGCACGTACGGACCGATGCCGGGCACGCTGCGCTGGATCATGAACGGAATCACGTTGATGGCCGCGCCCAACATGGAGCAGATGCCGGTTGCGGCCAACCCCAACAGTCCCATCTCGCGCGTCAGGCCCGTGCGATTTGCAGGAGTAAGCTCGTTAGTGGTTCGTTGATTCATTAGAATTTGTGGACAGGTTTAGCAACTTTACTAAACTTTTGAAGTTTAGTAAAGTTATTGGATTCCGTTTAGTCAAAATTACGGCTATTTTAACAATTCTATTCCCCAATGTCAATTTCTAATATTACGTAAAACCTCATGTATAGGTGGGTAAGAAGAAAGTGGTTTGCTTATTTATTTAAAACCCCTCTTAAGCTCCCCTTATTAAAGGGAGAAAACTAAGGAATGCAAACGACTTTCTTCTCCTATTGGTAATTCTCCACCCAAGACTGAGGTTTTACAATATTACCAAAAATTTACTTGATTTTGGAAATGGAATTCTGTATACTCCCGCGCAGTAAGTAAATACTCACTTATAATAACTAAGATGGCACGGCCACTTACAAAAAAAGACGAACTCATTGATGCGGCCCTTTCCCTTTTTATGAGAAAGGGGATCAAGGCGACCACAACCCGCGACATTGCCTTGCGCGCCGGTATTTCAGAAGGCACCATTTATCGTCATTTCGAAAGCAAAGAAGAGCTAGCCGAGAAATTATTCGAGGAAAATCTAGATTATTTCTGGAAATTCCTCAAAGGATACCTCAAGAACACCAAAACGCCCGAGGAGATGTTGCAGGCTTACGTCAAAGGCTTTTTTGAGTTTTCACGTCGGGAACAAAGGCGGTATGGGTTTCTCATCGCAGCCCACCAGACGGAGCTCAAAAAGCTCTCCCGAGAGAAAATGAAACCCAAACAAATGCTGTCAAAAATTCTGCGACTCGGCCAAACGCAGGGTCGATTTCGGAAGATCGATGTGCATTTAGCCGGTGCCATGGTCATGGGAACGGTGATGCAGACGATATTTTATCTGAAAAGCGGTCGGATTGCCGTCAACTATGATGATGTTGTCGACGAAGTGGTGACGACGTGTCTGAGAATGGTTAAGAAATAAAACCAAGGTTCGATAATTCAACAAACATAAAATAACCCCGGAAGGAGGTGATAACGTGACCTATATAATCGCAGAGCCTTGTGTCGATGTAATGGATAGAGCATGCGTGGACGTGTGTCCCGTAGACTGCATCTATGAGCCTGAGGATACAGAGCTCTCAGAAGGTGATGACGCTTACAAGCAAATGCTCTACATTCATCCGGAGGAGTGCATCGACTGTGGCGCGTGTGAACCGGAATGTCCGGTCGAAGCCATCTTCCCAGAGGATGAAGTACCAGACAAATGGAGCGATTACACCGAATATAACTACGTCGCTTTCGGTTGCTCACCTCCATAAGGCTTATCTTTGGTTTAGCAAAGCCACCCTGGTTTCAACTTAAGAGACAGGGTGGCTTTTTTATTCCTGTTGATTTTTCCATGCTATGACCGTTTATTTCATTCTTTTGGTAGGAATTCTGGCCGTCTCCTCTGCATCCATCTTGATCAAACTTTGCGATGCGCCTTCAATGGTTATCGCCTCGTACAGACTCACCATCTCCTCGTTAGTGTTCGTGGCGATGGCGGGTATCAAAAGAGTCAATCCCGTTTCAGCCTTTAGTCAACGCGATCTTTTGTTCGCAGCAGCTTCCGGCCTCTTTTTGTGCTTGCATTTTGCTACCTGGATCACTTCATTAAATTACACCTCGGTGGCCAATTCCGTGGTACTGGTGTCCACGACCCCGATCTTCGTGGCCATTGGCTCGCTGCTATTTTTAAAGGAAAAAATAAGCAAACTACAGCTTCTCGGAATCAGCCTGACCGTCATCGGCGGCGTTGTTCTCGGGTCGGAATTTTCCGTAGATGCTCAAACTTCGATGTTTGGTAATGCTTTGGCACTGATGGGTGCAGTCGGTGGGGCTGGCTACTTTCTCCTCGGAAGGGAGCTTCGCGCCCGAATCGACACCCTGGATTACGTCACCGTTGTGTACGCAACCACCGCGGTTCTCATGATAGTCATAACTTCGTTTTTCGATGTTTCGTTTGTCGGATATACGTTTGAGATTTATTTGCTGCTAATTTTGATCGCTCTTGTGCCCCAAGTTATTGGGCACACCAGTTTTAATTGGGCGTTGAAATATGTTTCTGCAACCATGGTAGCGGTGATTACACTTGGCGAACCCATCGGAGCATCCATTTTGGCCTTCTTCATCTTGGATGAAAAATTAACTGCATTTCAAATGATTGGCGGTATGTTAATTTTAACTGGTGTGGCTGTGGCAATTCGCGGCGAGTCCGGCAGGAAGATTCAAGCTTCGTAGTGGTGCCATGGAAATCGTTCTCTTAGGTACCGGCGCTGCACTGCCAACGCGACAACGCTGGCCCTCGGCCACAGCCTTGATCCGCCCAGGAGAAATCCTTCTCTTCGACTGCGGAGAAGGCGCACAAATCCAGTTTCAACAAGCGCAATTAAAGCCCGGCAAACTCTCAAAAATTTTCATTTCGCATTTTCATGGTGACCATTTCTATGGCTTGATTGGACTTCTGACGTCTCTGCAAATGCAATCCAGAGAAAAACCCCTGCATCTCTACGGTCCCCACGGTCTGAACGCGTATTTGGAGTTTATGAAAAAGTTGTCGCACTTCACCTTTGGGTTCAAGATCATGGTTCAGGAAGTCAGGAACCTGAGCGAAAAGAAGGTGTGGGAATTTGAGAACTACCGAGTGACAGCCAGGCCGCTGCATCACCGGATCACGAGTCTCGGATTTCGACTCGAAGAAAGCCCCAAATCCGGCCGGTTTCTGGTGGGCAAAGCGGAAAGCTTGGGGATACCGGAAGGACCGTTGCGAGGTAAGCTACAAAAAGGAGAAACGGTCGTCCTCCCCAATGGCACGAAAGTCGAGCCATCCCAGGTACTGGGTCCGGAACGACCGGGCAAAAAAGTGGCAATTTGTCTGGACACCAAACCGTGCGCCAATGCCATCCATCTGGCAAAAGATGCGGATGTACTCATCCACGATGGCTCGTTTGATGATTCAAAACGCGACTGGGCTGAAACCACTGGCCATTCAACCGTGGTTCAAGCGGCTGAGATTGCGCGAGAAGCAGGCGCAAAGCAACTCGTCCTCACTCATATCAGCGCGAGATACAAAGAAGAAGACGAACCAGAGCTTTTGGAGCAAGCTCAGCGGGTGTTTCCAAACACCATTCTTGGTCATGATTTAGAGAGAATCGCCATAGAATCTTGAGGGTACCATTCAAAAACATTCGGGCCGTGTTGTTTGACGCCGGGAATACCTTGATTTATCCAGATTACGCGTTTGTGCAGAAATTGCTAGCCGAACGCAGTGCCGAGGTTCGCATCGAAACATTGAAGCAACTGGAATTTGAGGCGAAAGTGGCTGCCCAAAGCTCACAGGTGCAGAAACCCTGGAAAGAGTATTTTTCGCATTGGCTGACAAGTGCCGGGATGTCTAATGAAACCATACCCGAGCTTCTGAGTATTCTGTGGAATCGACATCGGGAAAAGAACTTGTGGAGCGTGTTGGACGAGGATGCCATTAAAACGCTTGCGGAACTGAAACGTCGCCATTTCCTTTCAGGGGTCATTTCAAACTCAGACGGAAGAGTGGAAAAGCAGTTGTCTAATTTAGGGTTATCGAAATACCTGGATATCATATTAGATTCTGAAATCATCGGCATAAGCAAACCCGACGCCGGTATATTCAAAATCGCTTTGAACGAGTTAGACGTAAAACCCGATTCCACCATCTTCATCGGGGATTCATACAAACACGATGTGGTGGCAGCACAACAGGTTGGCATGCATGCCATTTTATTTGATCCTCTTAAGAAGTTGGAACATCATGATTGTCTAAGGATAAATCGGCTCACGCAGGTGTTCGACTTTATCTAGGATAGTTTCCGCGAAAAATGTCCTTCCCGAGAGCCTTAATCGGGAATCCATACGCAAATCGGAGGAGATTCCTGCTTAAACCATACGGGAATGACCTTTGAGAACAGTATCACGAGATTGGCTAACAACCTTACATCACCAAAAAACACAAAGGGGGCTGAGTCATGGATAGATTTCTGGAATTTGAAAACGAGGTTAACATGGAAGACCTGAAAACAGCTTTGGCAGAAAACAATCCTGGCATTTTGCTTCTCAGACTTTCAAAACTAACCGGCACCGTGAAGGTTCGTGCCGAGGACACGTTAAGTAACCGGGAAATCAAGCGCGCCTTTTCACCGTATAGAGTAAAGAGAATCTATAACAACTTTCCTTTGAAGGTTTAACCCACCATAAGTCATTGTCTTTTTGCTCCCTTTCACATTCAGCATCGAGTTTCTTGGTAAACATGCAAAGCGAAAAGTGTCGAGCGAAAGAGCGAATCGGAGCGCTCTTCGCTGTTCGTTCCACGGGCCACATAGCCGAGCTGCATGCTGGAGCTCACAACCCCATCATCAAAGCTGAACAGGAATACTTCCTTTCCCTCAAAGTCATTTGATTTCGTCCTTTCACACCGCCCACCGATGTCCTTTCACGCACCGAATATCTTGACTTTCTGTTCCTATTTTAATAGTTTATTTAATACGACAGCGAAACGTTTCTTTTTTTGGCGCTTGATGCATGATTATGGTCTCGAATCCATCATTTTAATGGCAAAATAATTTTAGGGCAAAATCATTAGAAAAACTTATCAAAAAGGTCTCGACTATTGCAATACCCCTGCTTTCATCTGATTTTTCGGCAGAATGATTTCAGTGAAGATCCAGACGAAGGACGGACAAAATCACCAAAATAAACATAACATGACATCCAATCATTTTGACATATAAGCATTCTTGCTGGCAAGCCTTGTCAAATCTTTCGCTGTAGTGTTAATTAAACATAGCATAATCGCGACGGGGTTGAAGAACCTTTTGGAAACCGAAACCAATTAGGAAATAACTGCATCACAAATAGAAAGAAAATGAAGACATCACCACTATTCGAAACATTCAAAAGCCTAAACGCCGAATTTGATAATTATCACGATTGGCAGCTTCCGAAGTCCGTGAGCAATCTGGGAGAGGAATATTCCGCCATAAGAGATGCTGCCGCGATGATGGAACGGCCTTATTTTGATATTCTGAAAGTATCTGGCAAAGATCATGCGGATCTGCTGCATCGCATGACAACAAATGAGTTGCGAAACCTCAAGCCCGGAGAAGGGCAAATCAACATCTTCACCAACGAAAAGGGCAGGATTATTGACCGAGTCGTTCTACAGAAACATGACGACAGCATGATGCTCACGATCAGCCCTGGAAATGCCAAAAAAATTGCGGAATGGATCGAAACATATACCTTTATTGAGGACGTGAAGATTGAAGACCTCTCCTCAATTGTGGACACCCTGACTTTATTCGGGCCGAACGGTTCGCAGATTTTAGGCAAAGTCTTTGACCAGGACTTCAGTGAATTACCCGCTCACCATCTTTCCAAGACAGCCTGGAAAGGCAAAGATGTGCAAATAGCCTCAACCGACGAATTGGGTGTACCGGGCTATAACTTGTTTCTTGATTTCACGGACGTTGCAGAGCTTTGGCAAGAGCTTGTAAACGCGGGCTCACAGGTTGGTTTGAAGCCGATTGGCGGAGAAGTCTATAACGTTGCCAGAATTGAAGCCGGTTGGCCAGTTTATGGGAAGGATTTCGACGACACCATCAATCCCCATGAGGCTCGAATGGGGCCTTATATCAACTTCGACAAAGGTTGCTATATCGGTCAGGAAGTGGTTGCTCGGCTGGATACCTACGAAAAAGTCCAGAAGCACTTGAGCGGCATCCTGCTCGAAGGTGACTCCTTACCAAATGAACACGATCCTATCTTGATTGACGACCGCAAAGTCGGACACCTGACCAGCATCACGCACTCCATCGGCCTGGATCAAAACGTCGCACTCGGTTATGTCCGCACAAAATACCTAACCGAAAATGCTTCCGTTGTTATCGAGACGGACAAGCAGAATATATCGGGCAAGCTTGTGAAGCTTCCGTTCGTGGGGTGACAGAGTAGGCACCCCAATAACATTCCGAACACATGAATGAACGCGGGTTGGAACCAAAATCATTCCCAGAATCTTGTCAGGCGCTCAGGAGTTAAACTTGTGCTTTTTCGACAAATTTTTAAAGGTTGCATCTTGTTTTATATTAATGCTTTAGTTTGAACACGGAGGCGCCGAGCACCCGGAGGAACACGGAGTTCTTATCTATTCTGGTTTGCCAAAAGGAGACGGTTGGCCTTCTGATCAACTTCCGTGTTGAGAGACTGGTTGAGGGTGTGGAGCGTTTGATTAGACCCCTTGAATGACGGACGT
>JAABYK010000694.1:8544-8666 GCA_011775825.1 Candidatus Zhuqueibacterota bacterium
ACGATTTGAGAAGGAATGACCCGAAAGTTTGTTTTTGAATTGTGCGATATTCATGGTGGAATGTAGGTTTAACTTATTAATTCCAGATTTTTCCAGATTTTATCCGTGTATCAGTGTCAATC
>JAABYK010000694.1:8724-9271 GCA_011775825.1 Candidatus Zhuqueibacterota bacterium
GTGTTGAAAGGAGCTTTTGAACTTTCGCTCAATCTTTTCATTGGTTCCGGTTTGTCCGGGTTAGGAATTCAGATTGAATTTTAAATCTACCAAAAAGCCAGAACAGGAAACTATCGAGTTCTTTCCTGAGGACTACATCAAAAAAGCCAGCAAGATCCTCAAACTCATCAGCGAGGAAAGCAAGTTGCGCATCATGTTGCTTCTGGCCAAAGACGGTCCATGCAGCGTGACACAGATGTCCGAAACGCTTAACATCAACCAACCCACGCTCAGTCATCATCTTTCCCTGCTTCGTCACGCCGACCTCGTCGCCAGCACTCGCGATGGCAAAAACGTGTTTTACGACATCAACGAGCCTCTTTGGCGGGAAATGGGCAAACAATTTTTTGATTATTTACAGAAAGGAAATGACATTCATTTCCTGGGGAAGTTTGTGTTGAAGCGACTGAAGAAATAGCTAATTAGCTGAACGAAAACGGGCTGAAGCTGTCATTCGTATCTTTTGTTCGGGAATCTCCTGCCTTAATTCCGGGGATTCCGGCACAAA
>JAABYK010000578.1:0-9911 GCA_011775825.1 Candidatus Zhuqueibacterota bacterium
CATACGGCTCCGCTCATCCTTCGACTACTCAGGATGAGGTGAACTCTCTTCACGGTGCGTCATGTCCTCAACGCAGCCTGAAGACCAGGACAAGCCATGGTGCCCTCACTCATCATTCCGGGGCGCACTTCGAAATGTACGTCAATTAAGGGACCGAAGTGCTAAAAAATTCCATTCCGTGCAATACTAAAGACCTTCGCCCCCCTCATACTCCAACGAGGTCACTCTGGCGTTCGTGTGGCCGCGCAATTTGCCCTTGTATTTCTTGACTTGACGCTCTAATTTATCCACAGCCTGGTCGATACTCTTGAAGATATCTTCTGTTTTCTCCACGGCAACCAGCTTCTGTCCATATACCTTAATTGCGATTTCCGCGATTTGATCCTGCTTTTCATAATCCAGCACGATCTCGCAATCAATGATGCCATTATAATACCGCTTCAGTCTTCGCGCCTTCTTTTCAGCATAATCCTTAAGTCCATCGGCAGCTTTGAAATGGCGTGCAGTGAAACTGATGCGCATGACTCCTCCTTTTCGGTTAACAGTTCGCAGTTGAATCGAGGGATTTTGGATTAATGATGGTGACATGCTTCGTGACGTTCCATAAGTGCTATTCAGCACGAGGATGGGCTTGTTTGTAAATTTTCTTAAGTCTATCGGCCGTTAAATGCGTGTAGATTTGGGTTGTTGAAAGGCTTGAATGACCCAGCATTTCTTTGACTGCTAAAAGGCCAGACCCCTCGTCCAATAAGTGTGTAGCAAATGAATGTCTCAACATATGAGGATACGCTTGTTGNNGCGCTTCCCGCGCTTGTTCACAAACAGGGCATCATTCGTTGCCTGAATTGAAGACAGAAGGTTCTTGCGGACCGTCAAATACTCTCGCAAAATTTTCGATAAATGCTTCCCCATCGGAACCAGGCGTTCCTTTGCGCCTTTGCCCGTGACTTTGATGACCTCATTAGCAAAGTCGATGTCATCTAAGTTCAGGCCAACACATTCTCGTAAGCGAACTCCGGTTGAATACAAAAATTCCAAAATGAGCCAATGGCAAAAGCCGTCGTAGTTGTTTTTGTTGATGTTGTCGCAGGCCTTTGAGATGGTTTCATAGCTGACGGTCGAAGGTAATCTCTTTTCTTTTTTTAGGAAGTATAAGGTCTGAGAAGGGTTGACATCGATGACTTGCTGTACACACAAGTATTTGAAAAATGCTCTGAAACAAGCGAGCTTCCTGTTGACGGTAGCAGCTTTTAGCCCCCCTCTTGACAACAAAGCCAAAAATGACCGAAGCGAGTTTCTGGTTATTTCTTTAGTACCGGTTTCCTCAAGGAATTCGAGTAACTGTTTAAGGTCGGTCCGGTATGACTTAAGCGTGAAATCAGAAGCATTCTTTTCAAATTTTAAATACTCAATAAAATCATCAATGGTGTCGTGAAGGACGTTAACCGTAAGCGGCTTCACGGTAGGATTCCCTTTCTGGTTCTTGTATTTCTGCTTTGCATGCAGGACAGTATAAATGGTCGCCCTTGGCTTTGGTCGAGCGTTTCTCTAGATAGAAATTGCCACAATTATTACACCGAATATCCACGGGTTGGTTCCATGTGGCAAATTTGCAGTTTGGATAGTTGCTACACCCGTAAAACGTTCGACCGCGCTTGGATCTCTTCTCAACGATGGTGCCCGTGCAGGTTTCGTCGGGACATTTGACTCCCGTAGAAATGGGCCGCGTGTTCTTACAGTCGGGATAGCCAGAACAAGCCAGAAATCTCCCGAAACGACCGTATTTGATAACCATGTTCCGTCCACATTTCTCACAACGTTCATCCACCGTCTCCGGCTCTTCCAGGGGCTTGGTGTATTTGCAATCCGGGTATCCGGTGCACGCCATGAATTTGCCGTTCCGTCCCCATCGTATAATCAAATCCTTGCCACATTTCGGACACGTCTCTTTGGTCTCCTCCTGTAAGGAATCTTTGATTTCCTTCTGCTTGGCATTGACTTCTTCCAAAGCTTGTTTGAACGGTGTATAGAAATTGCGGGTCACATCGAGAAACTGCTTTTTGCCTGATTCAATTTCATCCAGATTCATTTCCATATTCGCTGTGAATTTCACATTGAAGAGCTCAGAAAAATTCTGAATCAGAATCTTGTTCACAGTTCTACCCAATTCGGTTGGCATCAGTTGTCTCTGGTTCTTCACAACATATTTGCGAGCAAGAATTGTGCTTACGATTATCGCGTAGGTACTCGGGCGTCCGATTCCTTGTGCGTCTAACTCCTTGATTAGACTGCTTTCGGAATAGCGCGCCGGAGGTTTTGTAAAATGTTGCTTTGGCATAAGATCGAGCAACGTCAGCACATCACCTACCTTCAGATATTTAGGTATCGCCATGTCTTCGTCTTTGTCCTGGTCATCGGTGGCGCTTGCATCGTCTTCGTAGACTTGCAAAAAACCTCTGAATAGGATGAGGCTTCCCGTAGTCCGAAACAAATATCTATCGCCGGCCAAAATGTCGATGGTCGTCTGCTCATATTTTGCCGCTTCCATTTGTGAAGCCACAAACCGATTCCATATGAGATTGTAGAGTTTAAATTGTTCCGACGTTAGATAGCGTTTTATTTTTTTAGGTTCGCGCTCCAATGATGTCGGCCGAATGGCTTCGTGAGCGTCCTGTGCGCCTGCCTTTGCTTTGAACTTTCGGGCAGAAGCGGGCAAGTATTCCTTGCCATAATTGACTAAAATATGTTCTCTCACAGCCTGCAAAGCTTCATCTGCGGTGCGAGTGGAATCGGTACGCATGTAGGTGATCAATCCCACGCTTCCTTCCCTGCCAAGTTCGACCCCTTCGTAAAGCTGCTGTGCAATCATCATAATTTTCTTGGATGTGTATCCAAGACGATTGGCCGCCGCTTGTTGCAAGGTACTGGTTGTGAACGGGGGCGCAGGGTTTCGACTGACTTTTTTCTTCTTGACGTCCTTGACTCGAAACGTCTGGGGCTGCAAATCCGCAATTACTTCGCGAGTCTTTTCTTCGTTTGGCAGAACCGGGTCTTTTTTATCGACCTTGTGTAATTTTGATAGGAATGGGTCGGTTTTCTCACCCTGGAGTTTGGCGGTGATGGACCAATATTCCTCGGGCACAAAGTTTTCAATTTCATCTTCCCGTTCGCATATCAGTCGGAGTGCGACCGATTGCACACGTCCGGCACTTAACCCCCGGTAAACCGTGCGCCAGAGTATTGGGCTGACTTGATACCCGACGAGCCTGTCGACGACGCGACGGGCTTTTTGCGCCTCCACTTTCTTATCATCAATTTTGGTTGGATTTGCTAATGCGTTCTTGACCGCTCTTTCGGTGATTTCATTAAATAACACCCGGTAAACGTTTTGTTTCTTAGCTTTGATTTCTTCGGCAAGATGATTCGCAATCGCCTCACCTTCGCGGTCCGGGTCGGTGGCCAGATACACATTGTCGGCTGTCGAAGCAGACTTTCTCAAATTGCTCAGTATCTTACCTTTACCGCGAATCGTTATGTATTCAGGTTCAAAACTATCATCCAAATCAACGCCGAGCCGCTGTTTGGGTAGATCTTTAACGTGTCCAACAGATGAAAGAATTTGGTAATCTTTCCCTAAGAATTTTCCAATTGTCTTGGTCTTGGTTGCCGATTCAACGATGACTAACGATTTCGCCATGGGTCTCCTTAACCTGTTTTTCCTTGCGTTACTGAATTACCGGTTCTTCGTCAAACATGAAGTAAGCACCGTCACCAAGTCCTTCATGGTTATTTAGCATGGCTGCAACAATTGTCTTGACGTCCTCGACCGTGACTTTGGTTGTGCCTAACATCATGGCCCGATCGAGGATATGTTCCATATCGAGCTCACTGATGATCTCCAATTCTTTCAACTGAATAATATAACCATATGCTTCAGTGGTGACGACGGAATTTTCAATTTCATGAAGAAGTCTAAAGGAGTTTTTTAAGGTAGAGCCTTGATTCGGAATCAATTCGTCCGATTCACTGCGGAAGCGATGCAGGAGCCAGGAAAACGCCGAGCTTATTTCACCTTCTGTATAGCCTTGCTTGATCAAATCTTTCGATAACAAGTCCAGCTTCTTCGCGCCTTTGCTGCTTCTGCGGATCTCGCTCATGATGTAAATCAGTATTTCTACTATCCGCTCGTTCATCTTCTTCTCCTCTAACGATTATCCTCATTTTTCCTTCAAACTTTAAGCTGTAAATCTAATAAAATATCTCGTAAATGCAAGTGATAATCCGGTAATTTCGAGGCTGTTTGTCTAAAAAGAAATTGACATTACACAGCACCATGACATCTTTTATATTTTTTGCCGCTGCCGCACGGACACGGATCGTTCCTGCCGACTTTCTCTCCGACGACCACCGGCTGGCGTTTGCCTCGTCTGGCACCGGCCTGCGATTGTTGCATTGCTTGTTCCTGTTGCGGCGTGCCTTCAAATCCCATGCCAACTGCCGAGTCGTGTCTTGTAGTCATTTGCTGCGGCATACCACGCCTTCTCATCACAGGTTCCGGCTGAACCTGAGCTTTAAAAATGAGGTCGATGACCTGCTCGTTGATCATGTCTAACATTTCTGTGAACATCCGAAATCCTTCGGATTTATACTCCAACAACGGATTCTTCTGTCCGTAAGCTCTGAGGCCAATGCCTTCTTTCAATTGATCCATCTCATACAAATGTTCGCGCCATCTCTCATCGATGACACGCAACATCGCCAGGCGTTCGATCTGGCGCATCACCTTCTCACCAAACTCTTGTTCTCGCTGATCGTAATGCTTCCTGGCAGCCTCAAATGTTTTCTCGAATAGCTCTTCCTGGGTTTGTCCATTCAATTCACTTTCATCAAACGGCAGTTCCAAGAGCATACTTTTTCTAAACTCGACACGCAATCCGTCCCAGTCCCATTCCTCTGAAAAGCTGTCTTCATTGGTGTACTGTCTGATCTTGTTCTCAATGTAATCGCCCATCATTTCCAGAATTTCTTCCTTGAGATTCTCACCTTGCAACGCGTGATCTCGGCGATTGTAGATGACTTCTCGCTGTTGATTCATAACATCATCGTATTCCAGCAGGTGTTTGCGAATATCAAAATTGTGGCTCTCAACACGTTTTTGTGCTCGTTCGATTGAGCGGGTTACCATGCGATGCTGAATGACCTCTCCCTCCTGCACGCCGAGGCGATCCATCACGTTGGCGACCCGGTCAGACTGAAACAATCTCATCAGATCGTCCTCGAGAGAGAGATAAAAACGAGATGATCCGGGATCGCCCTGGCGGCCGCTTCTGCCGCGAAGCTGCCTGTCAATTCGGCGGGCTTCGTGACGCTCGGTACCCATAATGTGCAGTCCGCAGGGTACCATGTCATAGCAATTGAGTTCGTTCAAGTACGGACACACCTCTTCGTTTTCCTGGGGCTTAACCAGCGCACAGTTCGGGTGCTTGACTACACCGGTTCCGAGCTTGATATCCGTGCCTCGACCGGCCATGTTGGTTGCAATCGTCACCGCACCCGGCTCACCGGCACGAGAAACGATGTCCGCTTCTCGTTGATGGTGTTTCGCGTTCAGGACCGAATGCCGAATGCCCTTGCGTTTTAGCATGCGGCTCAATGTCTCGGAAACCTCAACCGAAATGGTACCCACCAAAACCGGCCGCTTTTGAATATGCATCTCCTCGATTTCGTCAATCAATGCTTTGTATTTTTCGCGTTTGGTGCGATAGATCTGATCGTCGTAATCGATACGGCGAACCGGTTCGTTTGTCGGAATCACCACAACGTCCAGTTTGTATATTTCCCAAAATTCACCCGCTTCGGTTTCTGCTGTTCCGGTCATTCCCGCCAATTTGTTGTACAACCGGAAATAGTTTTGCAACGTAACGGTCGCCAAAGTTTGGGTTTCCCGTTCAATTTTCACCCCTTCTTTTGCTTCAAGTGCTTGATGCAAGCCGTCACTGTAACGACGTCCAGGCATGAGTCGACCGGTAAATTCATCCACAATCATAACCTTACCGTCACTCACCACGTACTCCACATCTTTTTCAAACAGAGAATAGGCCCGGAGAAGTTGTGAAATATTGTGCACCTGTTCGCTTTTCTCAGTGTATTCTTCTTGCAGCTTAGTTTTTTTCGCCAGCTTGTCTTCGTTGGAGAAGGAGACATCCTCTTCAATTTCATGCATCTTTTCGGATAGATCCGGCAGAACAAACATTTCGGGATCATTGGGCGAGAGAGCGTCGCGACCTGCTTCGGTTAGGTCGATGGTGTGCGCTTTTTCATCGATGGCATAAAAAAGCTCTTCGTCAATTTCGTGCAATTTCTTGTCGCGCATATAATCATTTTCAACCCGACGAATGAGCTTCTTGACCCCGACTTCCTGCAGAAGTTTCGCCAGTCGCTTGTTCTTCGGTGCGCCTCTCGAAGCCTGAAGCAGCTTAATCCCTGCGTCGTATTCATCCCCTTCCTCCAGTAACCGTTCTCCTTCCGCAACAATCTCGTTCACGAGCCTGGTTTGCTTCTTAACCAACTGCTCGACTCTCGGCTTCATTTCATCATATTTGTGCGTCGATTGTGCCACCGGGCCGGAGATAATCAAAGGCGTCCGAGCTTCGTCAATTAGAACCGAATCCACTTCATCGACGATGGCATAGTTGTGACGGCGTTGGACTTGCTCTTCGAGTCGAATCACCATGTTGTCTCGGAGATAATCAAAGCCAAACTCATTGTTTGTGCCGTAAGTAATATCAGCAGCGTACGCCTGCTTGCGCTGTTCACTGTTCATATCATTCTGGATATACTCAACCGTAAGGCCCAAAAATTTGTAGATTTCACCCATCCATTCGCAATCACGTCTGGCCAAATAATCGTTCACTGTTACCAAGTGCACGCCTTTTCCGGGCAGAGCATTGAGATACAAAGGCATGGTTGCCACCAATGTTTTACCTTCGCCAGTGGCCATCTCGGCAATCTTTCCTTCGTGCAGAACAATTGCGCCGACAAGTTGGACATCGTAGGGAATCATATCCCATTGGGCCTCTTGGTCGCAAACTCTCCATTTCTTTCCGACCAGGCGTTTACAGGTTTGCTTGACAACCGCAAAAGCTTCTGGCAAAATTTCGTTGAGAACGTCTTCGATGATCTCTTGCTCTTCCTCTTCCAATGCCTTGATTTGGTTCCTGAGGCTGTCCACATCCGCTCCTTCTTCTTCATCCCCATGTTCTCCATCTCGGCCGTTCTCTGAATAGATGTCGGCTCGCAAGCGCTCCTTCAGCTTCTCCAATTCATCTCGGACCCCGCGTGTGGCCTCCGAGATCTTCTTCTTAAACTCATCCGTTTTGCCTTTAAGTTCATCATCCGAAAGAGTCTCAAAGTCATCATAATGACGATTTATTTCGTCGACCTTTGGCTTTAGTCGCTTTATGTCTCGTTCGTGTTTGCTTCCAAATATTTTTGTTAAAACGTTTCCAAACATAACAAATCCCTAAAATCGCGCTCCCATTTTCAGTTTTCTTGCAGACCTCGACCCTTTTTGTGAATCCGTCCCTGTTTTTTCAAGTCCATCAACACTCCATCCAAAATTCCGTTGATGAATTGACCACTCTTTTCGGTGCTGTATTTCTTGGCGATTTCAATGGCCTCATCGATGGAGACTTTTGTTGGGATGTCTTCAAAATAAAGGAATTCACAGATGGTCAAAGTCATAATGAGTTTATCGATGATTGCAATTCTTTCAAAGTCCCAATTGTGTGTTCGCTTAACAATGAGATCGATACATTCTTTTTTATTTCTGACACAATGTTCCAGCAGTGCAACGGCAAAATCCTTCGCCCTTTTTTCTTCATCACAACTGACGATCATGTCGTTGATAATATTATCCAACGTATTTCCGGACATCTCATGGGCGTACAACGCCCGCAACGTCAATTCTCGTGCTCTTCGTCTGCTCATGATTCAATGCTAAGACTTCAGGATTGTTTAATGCATTCGGTTGCAAAAGGTTGCACTTGACAAGAAATAATAAGGAATCAGGTGAGCAAAGCTGTACTAAACCACAGCTTCAAATCATGAAAAACGATTTATCTCCCTTACTTTGCATTCTGTGCAGAAACTTCAAAGCCTTTTTCTGCTGTGCCATTCTCGCACGTCCTTTGCTGCTTTTCCGCAAACCCGCTCCCGCAATTTTCGCGCTATCTCTAAACGTTCTTCGGGACTCATATTGACCTGCTGCAAAATGTCCACTCCTCAGCCTCTTTAAAATTCCTGGCTTTATTTGCAATTCGCTCCATAATACTGACTGCTCCCTTGTCAGAATTCCGTGAAGTAGCATGTTCTCATCATGACCCCACACTCTAGCTAGCGACTTGGCAATGTTTATATAATGAGCATTATTCTCAAATGAACGTAAGCCAACCATACTTATCTTCAATCTCGCCGGTCAAGATCCCGAAGAAGTGCTTTTGAATCTTCTCGGTAATCGGACCTCTTCGACCTTGGCCAATGGGAATGCGATCGATCGATTTGATGGGACTGACCTCCGCAGCGCTTCCGGTAAAAAACACCTCATCGGCAATGTACAAAAACTCGCGAGGGATGGAAGCGACTTCGATTTTGTATCCCAGCGCTTCCGCTAAATTGATCACACAGTCACGAGTTATGCCGGGCAAAACAGACGAGGCTAACGACGGAGTGTAAATCTTCCCGTCGCGAATGACAAAAATGTTCTCGCCGCTGCCTTCGCTGACGAGTCCGCCGGCATCCAAAGCAATTCCCTCGATGTAGCCATCCGCCTTTGCTTCGAGATTGATGAGCTGTGAGTTCATGTAGTTTGCCCCACATTTTGCCATGGCGGGAAAGGTGTTCGGTCGCATTCGATTCCATGATGACACTCGAACATCGACGCCCACGTTGATGGCTTCATCACCAAGGTATTTTCCCCAGGCCAATGCGCCGACAACCAGCTCGGTCGGCGTGTCTTTCGGATCGACCCCGAGACTGCCGTAACCTCGAAACGCGATGGGCCGTATGTAAGCCTCTTCCAAACCGTTGATTTTTACGACATCGATGCAAGCCTGTTCCACAACCTCCCTCGAAAACGGCATGGGAATTCGATAAATCTTTGCAGAATCATACAGACGTCTGATATGATCCTTCAAACGAAAGATGGCCGGTCCCCTGGCTGTTTTGTAGCAACGAAATCCTTCAAACACAGAGGAGCCATAATGCAGTACGTGACACATAACGTGAATCTTGGCGTCCCGCCAATCGATCATTTTCCCACTAAACCATATCTTCCCACTTTCAAGAAACTCAGACATGATGTCGTCCTCCGGAAATTATTAGAAATTTAAATTTAATTTAAATCGTGTCTGAACGGAAACGAAACAATCAGGCCACTCGAGAAATTGCTCGGCCAGATGCTAACGATGCACTGGTGATGTGTGTTTTCGTTGAGACACCAAACCGTCTTACGCTTCCAACAGCCCCCGGGCAATGACCAATCGCTGGATTTCAGACGTGCCTTCGTAGATTTCGGTAATTTTGGAATCCCGCATAAATCTTTCTACCGGGTAATCTTTTAAGTAACCGTATCCTCCAAAAATCTGTACCGCTTTCGTGGCCGCATCAACGGCAATTTCAGAGGCATACAGTTTCGCTTTTGCCGCCTCCATGGAAAAATTCTGGCTCTGATCCTTCTTCCAGGCTGCCTGGTAGGTTAGCAACCTCGCGGCGTCGATGGTGGTTTCCATATCCGCCAGCATGAATTGGATGGCCTCAAATTTTCCAATTTCCCGACCAAACTGAACGCGTTCTTTTGAATACTTAATCGCGGCTTCCAACGATGCCTGAGCAATTCCCAGCGCCTGGGCGGC
>JAABYK010000578.1:9997-17212 GCA_011775825.1 Candidatus Zhuqueibacterota bacterium
GAGACTGTGTCCGAGCTTCGAATGCCGAGTTTCTTTTCCTTTTTGCCGACTTGAAATCCGGGAAAGTCCTTTTCCACCACGAATATACTGATTCCTTTGTGCCGCAATTCCGGGTTTGTCAGCGCCGTCATGATGTAGTAGTCCGCATACATGCCGTTTGTGATAAAATTCTTGGTACCATTTAAAACGTAGTTGCCGTCTTTGAACACAGCGGTCGTCTTCATGGAAGCCGCATCCGACCCCGAGCCCGGTTCCGATAAACAGAACGCCCCTAATTTCTCGCCCTTTGCCAGAGGCGTCAAATATTTTTGTTTCAGCTCTTCCGTTCCAAAGTCCTCGATGCCGTAACAGACCAGAGAATTGTTGACCGAGCAAACCACGCCGACAGAAGCATCCACTTTGGAGAGCTCTTCCAACACCAGTACGTAGCTTATGGTATCCAGACCTCCGCCGCCGTATTCCGGCGAGACCATCATACCCATCAATCCCAATTCAGCCATCTTCTTGACATGCTGTTCAGGAAATTTCTCCAGACGATCACGTTCGGCGGCGTCCTTTGCGACCTCTTTTTGTGCAAACTCACGAGCAGTCTGTTGGATGAGTTTTTGCTCTTCTGTTAAATGAAAATCCATGAATTTGCCTCGCTTACTTAATGAGTTTACGAATAATCATAGAATCCTTTTCCAGCTTTTCTCCCAAGATGACCGGCAGCAACCATCTTTCGCAGCAGCGGGCACGGTCGATATTTGTCATCGCCCAGATTTTTGTGAAGCACCTCCATGACATGCAGACAAACATCCAGACCAACGAAATCCGCCAAAGCCAACGGCCCCATGGGATGGGCCATGCCTAATTTCATGACCGTGTCCACCGCTTCAACATCCGCCACACCCTCCATAACACAGTAAATTGCCTCGTTGATCATCGGCATTAAAACTCGATTCGACACAAAGCCCGCGGAATCATTCACCGCAACCGGCGTCTTTCCCAGTTTCTTGCTCAATTCCGTGATGGACGCAAATGTCTCGTCTGAAGTCGCCAGCCCGCGGATGACTTCCACCAACGTCATCACGGGAACGGGATTGAAGAAATGCATGCCAACCACTTTGTCCGATCGTTGCGTAGCCCCGGCGATCTCACTTATTGAAATGGAAGACGTGTTAGAGGCCAAAATCGTTTCTGCGGGACACGTCTTATCCAATTGCGTGAAAAGCTCTTTTTTTAATGAGGCATCCTCGGTTGCCGCTTCCACTACGAGTTGCGAGTCTTTGGCTACACCAAGCTCCAAAGTCGGAGTGATTTTTTTGATTGCCTGGTCTGCCGCTTCTTTCGAAATTTTCTCTTTTTTTACCTGACGCTCCAAATTCTTTTGAATTGTGGCTAAGCCGCGGTCTAAGAACTCTTGTTTGACATCCACGAGATTCACGTCATAACCGGCAAGGGCGAACACATGAGCGATGCCATTGCCCATTGTGCCTGCACCCACGACTGTTACGCTTTTGATTTCCAAGATTCACCCCAGTGTTATTTAGAAATACACATTCAGGCTAACTGTGAAGATCAAACAAAGGCCCCAAAAGCTGGACACTCTATCGTTCAACAACCACCGCCGAAGCTTCGCCGCCGCCAATGCATAAAGTAGCCAGCCCGCGCTTTTTGTCATATCGCTTCATGGCATAAAGCAGCGTCGTGAGGATTCTTGCCCCACTGGCGCCAATTGGATGCCCCAACGCCACTGCGCCGCCATGCACATTCATTTTGCTCGTATCCAAACCTAGCTCATTACCCACCGCCAAATTCACAACCGCGAACGCCTCGTTGATCTCAAATAAATCGATGTCTTCCAATTTGAGATTGGCTTTGTCCAATATCTTTCGAATCGCATCCGCAGGGGCCATGGTAAACCATTCTGGCGCCTTCGCTGCTGAAGCTTGCGCTACAATCGTCGCAAGCGGTTGCACCCCCAACTGCTCGGCTCGCTTTTTCGACATGACAACGCACGCTGCGGCACCGTCATTGATGGAAGACGCATTCGCCGGGGTGACTGTACCATCCTTCTGAAAAGCGGGTTTTAACGTCGCCACCTTTTCGAAATTGATCCGTTTGGGTTCCTCGTCCTCGGTCACGACGATCGGATCCCCTTTTCTCTGAGGCACGGTCACGGGAACGACCTCATCATTAAAGTAACCGTTTTTCTGTGCATCCAGTGCTTTCTTGTAAGAATTGATCGCGAATTCGTCCTGTGCATCTCTCGGTACATTACATTCTCTAGCGCAGAGTTCGGCGGCGTTGCCCATGTGAAAATCGTTATAGACGTCCCAGAGTCCGTCTCGTATCATGCTGTCAATTAACTGCCCGTGACCTAATCGGTAGCCCGTTCGAGCCTTGTCCAAAAGGTACGGCGCACTGGACATGCTTTCCATGCCCCCGGCTACAACGATCTCGGCATCCCCGACCATGATGGCTTGTGCCGCCAACATTACAGACTTGAGTCCCGAACCACAAACTTTGTTGATGGTCATGCACGGCACGCTATCCGGAATTCCGGCTCCAATGGAAGCCTGACGGGCCGGGGCCTGCCCCACACCGGCCGTGAGGATTTCCCCCATAATAACTTCGCTCACATCCTTTCCGGTAATTCCGGCACGCTTCATGGCCTCTTTAATGGCGATGCTGCCTAACTGTGGCGCAGCGAAGGAACTTAATACGCCATTGAAGCTGCCTACCGGAGTTCGACAGGCACTGACAATAACAACTTCATTAAATTCAGACATTGAGATCACCCCTCTGTGGATAGGTGGTTTCTAATTTCGTTTTTTTGTGTTTATTTTAAATCTATTTTCTCTAGATTCAGTTTGCTCTCGGATTCGTAAAGATAACCTGCCGTGACCGAAGGTGCATGTTCAAAAATGAGCAACCACTCTTCCTTCAAGGCTTGTTGCAAGACCTTTTCTTTCACTTCCATGGTGGTCTTTGGATAGAGATCGTAACCCATGACATATGGGGTTTTCAAATGCGCATCCGTGGGCACCAAATCCGCCAGGAAGCATGCCGTTTTGTCGCCGGTGTGTATTTTGATAATTTGATGATCCCGGGTGTGTCCGCCTGTTACTTGTACCTCGATCCCGGGCATGATTTCTCGATCTCCGGAAAACAACTCAATTTGTCCGTGTTCTTCCAGAGGCTGCCAATTATGCGCCAGGTAACTGCCTTTGCTTCTCGGATCGGGATTTTTGGCATACTCCAATTCCCCCTTCTGTACAAAATAGGTTGCATTTGGAAAAGTTGGCCTGTTCTGCCCGGCCTCGGATTTGATACAGCAGCCACCACAGTGATCAAAGTGTAAATGAGTTTGAATGACTTTTGTGACATCCTCAGTCTCATACCCCAATTCTCTCAGCCCCTGCAGCAGGTTGGTGTTTTTTTTGATACCGAAGATATTCGCGAACTTTTCATCATAATTGCTGCCGATTCCGGTATCCACCAAAATCAAGTCATCGTTTGTCTTGATGAGCAGACAATTTAAACCAAGTGTAATTCTGTTTTGCTCGTCCGCGGGATTCAACTTGTTCCAAAGCACTTTTGGCACCACACCAAACATGGCGCCGCCATCGAGTTTAAACTTGCCATCGCTTACAGTGTAAAGTTCAAATTCACCAAATCTCATAGGCTACAATTGTTTTAGTACTTCACGTGAAATAACGACTCGTTGTATTTCAGACGTCCCCTCTCCTATGACTGTGAGCTTGGCATCGCGCCAGTATCTTTCAACCGGATAATCTTTGCAAAATCCGTAACCGCCGAAAATCTGAATCGCGTTCTTCGTGGCACGCATGGCCATTTCAGAGGCGAAAAGTTTGGCCATGGCAGCTTCTTTTGCATACGGTTTATCGTGATCTCGCAAGCGGGCGGCATGAAAAACCAAATGCCGTGCAGCCTCAATTTCGGTGGCCATGTCCGCCAACATCCAACGAATGGCTTGAAAATCGGAAATGGTCTTCCCAAATGCTTCTCTTTCTTTGGCATAAGCCCCGGCTTTTTCCATAGCGCCCTGAGCCAGCCCTACAGCCATCGCACCGATGCCGATTCGCCCCCCGTCTAAGGTCACCAAAGCATGTTTGAATCCTTCATTTTCTTTTCCAAGCAAGTTTTCTTTTGGCACCTTACAATTCTCGATAGAGATCGCGCGAGTATCTGAAGCCCTAACCCCTAACTTATCTTCTTTATTACCGATTGCGAACCCATCTGTGCCGCGTTCGACGATGAACGCGGAAATACCATTCACGCCTTTGTCTGGAGACGTTTTCGCAAATACAACAAACGTTTCCGCCACGCCGCCATTTGTTACGTACATCTTGCTGCCATTTAGAATGTAGTGATCGCCTTCCAAAACGGCGGTTGTTTTAGCAGCTCCGGCATCAGACCCGGAGCCCGGTTCAGTGAGACAAAAGCTTCCGAGCACCTCACCCTTTGCAAGCGCAGGAAGGTACTTTCGCTTCTGTGCTTCCGTTCCGAACAAATAGATTGGCGTGGCACACAGTGAAATATGGGCAGCTATCGTCAAGCATGTGGAGCCACACGCTTTTGCAACCTCTTCCAAAGCCAGCGCGAGACTTACGGTATCCATGTCCGATCCACCGTATTCCTCCGGAAACGGAATCCCCAACAGGCCAAGTTCCGCCATCTTCTTGATGTTCTGCATTGGGAATTCACCGGTCTCGTCAATCTCAGCGGAGATGGGTTCAATTTCATTTCTGGTGAAATCCCGAACCATGTCTCTCAACATGATTTGTTCATCAGTAAATTCCATCAGGGTGCTCCTGTTCTAGTCACCAACGCCCATTTAAACATTCAAAAGCTCGAACACGTCATTTGCCCTCATACCGAGGCTGACGCTTTTCTTTAAACGCTTGCAACCCTTCGATTCTATCTTGAGTTGAAATAATTTTTTGATAGCAATCAAACTCCAGGTCGAGCCCTTCCTCGATGCTCTTTCCCAAGCCATTCTTTACAGCCTTCTTGGCTTGACGCACAGCCAACGGACCATTCTTTGATATTTCCTTCGCAACAGCTTGTGCCTTCGGCATCAATTCCGCGGCAGATACAACATAATTCACGGCGCCTTGTGCGTGCGCTTCTTCGGCAGAAAAAAGTCCGGCGGTCGTGATCCACAGAATCGCGTTGCTTGGGCCAATCAACCTCGTCAAGCGCTGAGTCCCGCCAGCTCCAGGAATGATCGCCAGGGCAGTCTCTCGCAGTCCAACCTGGGCAGAATCCACAAGGATTCGAATGTCTGCTGCCAGCGCAACCTCGAAGCCGCCTCCCATTGCGCTGCCTTGCATGGCTGCAATGGTTGGAACTGAAATCTCAGCAATTTTATTCACGCACTGTCCGATATTTCTGACGGTCGGCTCCACCTCCTCTTCCGTCATATCCATCCGTTCCTTCAAATCCGCACCCGCACAAAAATATTTGCCTTCGGCGGTGATGATAATAGCCCGAACTTTATTCGAATCGACGTCTCTTTCAATTCGCTCCGCCGCTTCTCCCAACTCACTTACAAGTCCACGATTTAAGGCATTGACCGGCGATCGATTAATGGTCAACACAGCGACGAAATCTTCAATCCGATATGTAAGAAATTCAAAACTCATCTGGTTGATTTTTGAGTGATTACAATTCTTGATCCGAAATATCTTGAATTGATGCCAAGCCCTCCGGGTTTGGCAAATAATATCTCACCGGTTGAACCTGGCCACGTTCATTGACGATTCGCTTAATATGCTTGCCACGAAGGACTGAATGCTCTACTTCAACATCCCCCTCTATTTGACAGCCATGAATCCTGGTCAGGCCTTTTATCACAACATTGTCTCCAATCGTCGTGGGTAAGGCAACACTTCCTTCGATTCGAACTCCAGATTCTATACGGCAGTGTTCACCCAATTCGATATTCCCAAGCAAATGATTCCCAGCCCCAATCAGCGTGTTTGCGCCAATTCTAATGGTTTCATTCTCGCTGGCCAAAAAGCGAACGTTATCTTCCACCCGAACCCCTGCACCAATCAGAATTTTTCCTTCAAGGCGAGCCTGTCTCTGAATCTGCACGCCTTTGTTGAGCTCCACCTGCTTGCCAATATGTGCGCCCTTGCCAACTACAATGTCCAACCGTCTGGAATCTTTTGCATTTTCAAGAATCCAGTCCACCACTTCTTCGGCGACAAAAAAGTCGTGCCTGTCTTCGATGGTTATCTTGTCTTTGAGGGCTGCGTAGACTTTTTCACGTGCATATTCTTGCATTTCTTTTAAGACGCTCTTTGTATTAAATCCCAAAACGGTCTGAGTCTCTGGCGCTGAAAAAGCCTTAACGGACAGCCCATTTTGATTAAATATACTAATTAAATCTGTAACATACAATTCTTTCTGCACGTTATCTGTCTTCAAATGATGAATGTGTTTTTGGAGCTTGTCGGACCTAAAAGCGAACACGCCGGTATTGAATTCCCGTATATTCAGCAAGTCATCCCTTGTGAAGCTGTATTTATTCCCACGGTAATCAACATGGTAAGATTCACGGGGCCGCAAAGCCTTGATATCTTTTTGTTCTTTAATCTCGATGACCTTCCCGGAGTCTTCGCCGCTGCTGGCACCGGAAGCATCTTTTTGAGGAACACGCAAGATTCTGCCGTAGTAATTGTCGTTTGGATCGCCTTCGTATGTGCCGGTGAGCACCATCATATCGCTTTCATACCGCTCAAACGCTTCTTTAAACATTTGGACGACTTTGGCATCCATCAAACCGATGTCACCGGGAAAGATATAAATGTGGCCCGAGAACTCGCCATTCGGAATAACGTTCAAAGCCGTCCGAACAGCGTCTCCGGTGCCATGTTGCTGTTCCTGGTAAGAAAACACTCGATGCGTACTTCTATTGAGTGCTTCCGCCACTTCTTTGGCCTTGATGCCAACGACGATTATCTGGTTCTGACATTTCAGTCCTTGTGCTGCAGCCTGAGATACACGTTCAACCGTCGATTTGCCCCAAATCTCGTGGAGCATTTTTGATTTCTTTGACCTTATTCGCTTGCCATGACCGGCAGCCAAAATAATCGCGATGCTGTCTTTCGAAACATCGAGTTCGGAGCTTAATTCTTGTAAGTGAGAAGCAATATCAGAGTTTGCACGTGCTGAGTTCATGATTTTACCTTCCCTAGT
>JAABYK010000526.1:0-264 GCA_011775825.1 Candidatus Zhuqueibacterota bacterium
TGGCTTGGCACGCTTGCATATCGAAAAGCAGAATGGCCTCTTCAAAAATGTAGATCAAGACTCACAGGTCTGGATGAGTCATGGAGATGCGTTGGTTGAGTTACCAGACGGATTTGAAATATTGGGACAAACTCGGAACTCACTGTATGCTGCATTAGCAAACCGGGATCGGCAGATTTACTCTCTACAGTTTCACCCGGAGGTAGTGCATACCGTTGAAGGTGTAAGAATCCTCAGCAATTTCCTTTTCGAAATATGCAATTG
>JAABYK010000526.1:305-3152 GCA_011775825.1 Candidatus Zhuqueibacterota bacterium
CTGAGTGGGGGAGTGGATTCCTCTGTGGCAGTAGCCTTGGTTAGCGAAGCACTTGGAGAACAACTCACTTGCGTTTTCGTGGATACCGGCCTATTGCGCAAAAACGAGCGCTTGCAAGTAGAAAAGACATTTGAGAAATACTTCCAGTCCAATTTTGTCGCAGTTGACGCCAAAGCAGAATTCCTGAAGCGGCTGAGTGGAATTACCGACCCCGAGCAAAAGCGCAAGTTTGTTGGCAATCTGTTTATTGATCTCTTTGAAAAGGAAGCAAAAAAAATTTCAGGTGTAGAATATTTGGTTCAGGGGACACTCTACCCGGATGTCATTGAGAGTGTTTCCACCAAAGGGCCTTCCCAGACCATCAAAACGCACCATAATGTCGGCGGGCTGCCGAAACGAATGAATCTGAAGTTGATTGAACCGCTGCGTGAGCTGTTCAAAGATGAAGTACGGAAGGTTGGTAAAGAGTTGGGGCTGCCCAAAGAGATCCTGCGGCGACATCCTTTTCCGGGCCCTGGACTGGCGGTCAGGGTTCTGGGCGCAGTGACCGAAGAACGTCTGGCAATTTTGAAAGAGGTGGATTGGATATTCATTGAAGAATTAAAAAGCAGCGGTCACTACGATCGTGTTTGGCAAGCCTTCGCCGTCTTGTTGCCGGTCAAGACAGTGGGTGTGATGGGCGATCAGCGGACTTATGAAAATGTGGTCGCATTGCGCGCCGTAACCAGTCTTGATGGCATGACTGCAGACTGGGCAAAACTGCCATACGAATTGCTGGAGACCGTTTCCAACCGCATTATCAATGAGGTGCACGGCGTGAATCGGGTCGTTTATGACATCAGCTCCAAACCACCAAGTACGATTGAATGGGAATAGTCGGTTAATTGGTATCTGAACATAATTGGACAATCATATCATTCCCGGTTGTTTAGCTTGTCCTTGCGAAGGCAAGGGACGGAAATTTGCCGCTTTTAAGTGCCGAGATTGTTGCCTGCGGCATGGGGGAACGACCGAAAAGGCTTTTTTTGTGAGATGCCGATTTAATTATTTTAATGTAAAAGGTATCTCAATTTAACTTGCTTTTTAGGGAGAATCTTTTTATTCTTACTCATCCTATGACGACATCTGACCACAAATCTTGTTTCCAGCAATGTAGGCTTTCCCATGATATGACAACTTTGCTTAACACTCATCAATTCACAGCCACTTAGAATTTACTTCTACGGAGAGAATCATGTGCGGTATTGTTGGTTACATTGGTAGCAAAGAAGCTACACCCATCCTGGTAGAGGGTTTAAAACGTTTAGAATATCGTGGTTACGATTCGGCAGGTGTGGCCGTATTGACCAACGGTAAAATTACGATTGAAAAACAGGCTGGCAAAATAGGTGGATTGGAGAAACACATTGTGAATCGGGATCTATCGGGAAAGTCTGGTATTGCACATACCCGCTGGGCGACTCACGGTCATCCCACACAGACAAATGCCCATCCGCATGCCGACTGCACGGGCACGCTCGCATTGATTCACAACGGAATCATCGAAAACTTTGGTGCAATCAAAACCGAGCTTATTGCAAATGGCCATAACTTCATAACCGATACAGACACAGAAGCATTGGTACATTTGATCGAAGAATATTACAACAACGGACATGATTTAGAAGCGGCGGTGCGGGCGGCATTGAGTCAGGTTGAAGGAACCTACGGTATCGCGGTGATTTCAAGCACGGAACCGGATACGCTCATTGCGGCACGGCGCGGAAGTCCTCTCGTGGTTGGGGTGGGAGAAAATGAATTCGTGGTTGCCTCCGATGTGTCTGCAATTATCAGTCATACCAAAGACGTCACTTACCTGGAGGACAACGAAGTAGCGATTATTAAGCGAAACAAGCTAACCATCAAGACCATCGACAACCTCGAAGTAGATAAGAAAGTTGAAAAAATTGCTTTTGATTTAGAGAAGATCGAAAAGGGCGGCTACGATCATTTCATGCTTAAGGAGATTATGGAACAGCCGCAGACCATCAGGGATGCCATGCGTGGACGGCTGCTGGAAGATGAAGGTACCGCCCGCCTGGGGGGTATCCAGCATGAGATCGATTCTCTCATTTATGCGCCACAAATGTTGTTCTCAGCGTGTGGCACAAGCTGGCATGCGGCCCTCATCGGTGAGTACATGATCGAGGAATTTGTCCGAACCCCGGTTGAGGTTGAATATGCCTCCGAGTTTCGCTACCGGGATCCGGTTATCGAACGCGGCTCCGTCATGTTCGTGATCAGTCAATCCGGTGAAACAGCGGACACGCTGGCTGCTTTGAGGGAAGGCCGCAGGAAAGGTGCCAAGGTTCTTGGAATCTGTAACGTGGTGGGTTCGACCATCGCAAGGGAGAGTGATGCCGGTGTGTATTTGCATGCAGGTCCGGAGATCGGTGTTGCATCGACCAAGGCGTTTACTTCGCAAGTGACTGTTCTCAGCTTGCTTACGTTGCTTCTTGGTCGGATGCGCAACATGGGCGCGTCAAAGGGTGTAAGAATCGTGAAAGAAATGGAAGCCTTGCCGGAAAAAGTTAGTTCAATATTGGAGAATCAGGGAACCATCAAAGCCATCGCCAGGGAATATCACCAGAGCCAGAATTTTCTCTATTTGGGTCGTGGGTACAACTTTCCCGTGGCGTTAGAAGGGGCGTTGAAATTAAAAGAAATCTCTTACATTCATGCCGAGGGCTATCCGGCAGCGGAAATGAAACACGGCCCCATTGCCCTCATCGATGAGAACATGCCCGTCGTCTTTATAGCCACAAAAGATTCAACCTATGAGAAAATCATCAGCAACATCGAAGAAGT
>JAABYK010000526.1:3179-6901 GCA_011775825.1 Candidatus Zhuqueibacterota bacterium
CAAACCTTGGAATTCTTGACGCCTATTCTGACCATCATTCCATTGCAATTATTGGCCTACTATATTGCTATTTTGCGAGGATGCGACGTTGATCAGCCACGCAATTTAGCCAAGAGCGTAACTGTTGAATAAAGGAGAGAGCATGCATGAAAAAGGTCTTTTGAAAATATTGCTTGGCCTTGGTTTTATCCTTTTATGCCTTGATCCCACATCTTATGCACAGTCACAGCAATGGAAGTCAGTAAAAGTACTACCGAATAAGGAAGCTCAATTCAGGCAAGCGCTGAGAGAGTATTCTTCCGAAAAGTATCGCGCAGCGTTTGATGATTTTGAGGCTCTGGCAACGTCTCGTGAGTTACATCAGCGCATGACGGCCTCCCTTTTGATGACAGGCAAGAGCTTGTATCAACTCGGACGTTATTCCGACGCCATTCCCTATTTCGATAAATTAATCACAACCTTCCCGCGCAGCAAATATATCGATGATGCGTATTATGAAAAGGGCATCAGCCATTATCGTTTGGGCAACTACTCGGACGCCGTCGTCAATCTACTTGGGTCCGCCGATTGGAGTTCAGAGAATGCTTTGATCGCCGGCAGCAAAAAGTTGGCGAGATACCTCATGCGTTCGGAATTATCACTGCAGGAAATGCGCGACCTGACCCAATTTGCTAACGGCGAACATTCCGCTGCCTTGATTACCATTGAGATGGCTCAAAAGGAGCTCCGGGAAGGCTCAACTGAAAGGGCGATTAGTTTATTAAAGGACTACAAAAAGAAGTACGGGTCCAAGCAGTATCTGCCGACAGTTGACCGGCTTTTAAAGGAGGCTGAAACTTCCGGTGGACGTCCAATGAAGGTGGGAGTCATCTTACCCCTTTCAGGCTATTTTGCGGAGGAAGGAATGGGCGTGTTGAGGGGGGTTAAATTTGCACAAGCGCACGGGAAAAACAATGACGACACCCCCATTCGCCTTGAGATCTGGGATTCGGAAAGCAACATGGTAAAGGCCATTCGCGGAGTGAATACGTTAGTGGAGCGCGCCAAAGTTGACGTGATAATCGGAGAATTGGAAAGTCCAATCACAGCCGGGATCGGGGCGCTGGCTTCTTTGAAAAAGGTGCCTGTAATTGGGCCCGCAGCTACTGAGAACGGCGTGACCACAGTTGGCGAGTCCGTGTTTCAACTTAACAGCACTCTTGAAACCAAGGGACAAGCCCTGGCTGAATACGCGTTTCATGTGTTAGGCTTGCGGACGTTTGCGACTTTGGCTCCGGCTGATGAATACGGTCAGCAAATGACAGATAGCTTTATGGCCAAAATAGACGAACTCGGAGGCCGGATCGTCGCCCAAAGTTGGTATTATGCCGGCTCTGAAGATCTGAATTTGACCCGACAGTTCAATAACATTCGTGAATCGGCATTCGCTTACGACTCCACCGATGTCGAAGAACTTATCAAAGAAGCTGAGAGAAAAGGTGAAGACCTCGAAGAGAAAGACATTCCCGTGCTTTCTATCGATGGGATTTTCTTCCCGATCTATTCTGAGGACATTCCCTATGTAGCCCCCCAATTCGCTTTAAGCAATATCCGTGCTCAGGTCCTCGGCGGTGAATATTGGGATAATCTTGAAGTGTTGAGTGGGTCACAGGTTCAGCCGTATGTCAATGCAGCAATTTTTGTGAGTGATTACTTTCCCAATGACGATAGCATAGAATTTAGAAATTTCCGCAATGAGTTCAGAATGGCCATGCGGACAACACCCGAACGTTGGGAAGTGTTTGGATACGATGCGTTAAACGTGCTTGAAGAGGTGCTGAAAACGGGAGCGAAACGAGGAGTTGAAATTAGTCGGGAACTACAATCGCTTTCTGATTTTAAAGGAATGAAAGGCGAGATTACCTTCAAGGGAAATAACCGAGTGAACAAGGAGGTCAATTTCCTGCAATTTCTAAACGGAAAAATCATGAAACATCAAAATTCTAGCAATTGAGGTAAATGAAATGGCTGATGATAGTATTTTGAAGAAATCTGTATTAGCAGGTCTTGGCATTTATTCCCTGACAAGGGAAAAAGCTCAGGAGATCGTAGCCGATCTTCAAAAGCGTGGTGAACTCTCCAAAGATGAAGGAGCTAAATTCGTAAAAGCGATGATGGAAAAAGCCGATGAAGAAATGGCCTATTTGAAAAAAGTTGTGGACAAACAAGTCAAGGAAACCATATCAACAATTAGACCAACTCATGAAGATGAATTCAAAAAACTACACGAAAAAATCGATAAGTTGTCCAAACAAGTAGAGAAGCTCAGCAGCAAATAGGCAACATCAAATCAGCGATTGGTTTGATGGTACAACTGTTTCAAAGGGCTTTGACTTCGGTCAAGGCCTTTTTTTTTGGACAATGGTACGAATGGGACAGACCTTTTTGTTGCAATGTTGCTTGAATTAATTTATATTGGGAGACTCTCGTTCTCAATGGTTTCTAAAATCAGGAGGATTGATTGACAGGCTGGCAAGCGGTCCTGCTTGGGATAATTCAGGGATTGACGGAGTTTCTGCCGATCAGCAGTTCCGGCCATTTGGTTCTTGCGGAAGCGGTGCTGGGTATTCGAAACAACGATATTGCATTTGAAATATTTGCTCATTTTGGCACGTTATTGGCCGTAGTAACCGTGTTCAAAAGCGATTTTGCTAAAATATTCAACGAGTTACGCACTATTTTGTTTTCAAGATCGGACATTCAACTCTCTGAGACTAAAAATCCAGGAATACGTCTGCTCACATATTTGATTGTCGGTACACTCCCGGCTGCTTTCATAGGCTATCTTCTTCGAGGAGAGATTGAAAGTGCGTTTGCGCGACCCGATTTTGTTAGCATTGCACTCATTGGGACGGGCATCATACTTCTTATTTCAAGAATCACGAAGGATCCAACCCGTGAGCTAACCTTAGGCAGTTCGGTCGTGGTTGGGATTGCCCAAGTTATCGCTTTTCTTCCAGGAATTTCTCGTTCAGGCACTACGATTAGTGCCGGGTTGCTGCTTGGAGTTCATCCCATTGAATCTGCCAGATTTTCTTTCTTGTTAGCAGTACCTTTGATTCTGGGAGTGACGGCATACAAACTTGCCGAATTGGTTGCCACACCACCTTCGAACGAGGAAATCTTCACACTTGTTCTCGGCTGTGTGATGGCTTATCTTTCCGGGCTGCTTGCCATAAAATGGCTCTTAGGCATTTTGCAAAAAAATCGCTTGGATCTGTTTGCGTATTACTGTTTTGGAGTTGGAATTTTTGGTTTGATTGCTTATAACTTCTAATTCGTCGTCCGAAAGAACAGAGGGAGGAGTATGCGACATTCGGAATTTTTTTCCTCACGATGGGCCTTGATTTTAGCGGCCCTCGGCATGGCAATTGGTACCGGGAATATTTGGCGATTTCCAAGAATCGCCGCTAAAAATGGGGGCGGGACCTTCCTCATCGCCTGGATTGTTTTCCTGTTTTTGTGGTCTATCCCACTATTAATTTCAGAATTTGCAATTGGTAAAGGGACACGATACGGCACGATCGGGGCATTTGGAAAGCTGTTGGGCAAAAAATTCACTTGGATGGGAAGTTTCGTGGCATTTTGTACCATGGCAATCATGTTTTATTATTCAGTGGTCACAGGCTGGTGTTTCAAGTACTTTATTTCAGCGGCCACCGGACAATTGGCGGGAGTTGAAA
>JAABYK010000526.1:6958-12332 GCA_011775825.1 Candidatus Zhuqueibacterota bacterium
CTCTTAATTCTTCTGGTCATCGGTGTGGTCCGGGCGTTGACTCTCGAGGGCGCGGGCAGTGGCCTCAATTTTCTGTTTCATCCGGATTGGACAGCATTGGGTAATTACCGAGTTTGGCTCGAGGCTCTGTCACAATCGGCCTGGTCCACAGGTGCAGGCTGGGGATTAATTCTGACGTATGCCGTGTATTTACGAGAGAATGAAGACATTGTGCTGAATTCGTTTCTCACGGGTTTGGGAAACAATTCCACGTCGATGATCGCGGCCCTGGCAATATTCCCCGCCGTGTTTGCGTTGGCCCCACTATTGGGACAAAATCCGGAAGAGGTGGTGAGCCTCACTGGACCTGCGAACACCGGGTTGACATTCATCTGGATCCCGCAGCTTTTCGATGAAATGGCATTTGGGACGTTTTTCACCGCAATTTTTTTCCTGGCCTTGAGTTTTGCCGCGCTCTCGTCACTCATCGCCATGATAGAATTGGCCACCAGAATTTTTATGGATGCGGGTTTGCAACGAAGACGAGCCATTTTTTTCGTCGCCTCTGCCGGTTTCATTTTGGGCATCCCATCGGCGTTAAGTTTGAATTTTTTTGAGAATCAGGACTGGGTTTGGGGAGTCGGTCTCATCATGAGTGGTTTCTTTATTGCGTTTGCCGTAATCAAATATGGGGCCGCAAGATTTAGAGATGAATTCGTTAATACTGAGGGAAACGATTTTATCGTTGGTAAATGGTTTGACTATCTAATTAAATATCTTATTCCGATTGAGTTTGTTGTCCTGATCGTCTGGTGGTCTTATCAGTCGGTAACCAGCTTTGACCGGGAGGGTTGGTGGAATCCTCTTCATAGATTTAGCTTGGGCACGTGCTTGTTGCAGTGGGGACTGGCCATCGGCCTGTTTATGGTGTTCAATAATTGGATTTACAAGAAGACGGTTAGGGAAGATTAATTTTAAATGGAAAACTGAGATGACACTCACAGCAATTTTGATGATGATTTTGATCCTCACCATTTTGTGGGGAGGATTTGCCTACATGTTGCGAATTGCAGTCAAGAAAGAATCTGAAAAAGCGGCAAGATGAATTATCACGGCTTACTGGACCAAATAAAAAAGGGTAAATTCTCCAGTGCGTACCTCTTTGTAGGTCCGGAAGACTACTTAGTTGAGATTGCACTGGACAAGCTCATTGCGGCCAAAGTCGATCCTGCGACCAGGGAATTCAATTTCGACACGTTTTACGGCGAGGATACCGAAGGGGCGAAGATTTTGGATACAGCGAATGCGTACCCGATGATGGCCGAATCCCGCATGGTTGTGGTGAAAAATCTCCACAAGCTGTCTTCCAGTGCGCTAGACAGAATTGCAAAGTATCTGGTGAAACCGTCTCCATCTACTTTGTTGGTGTTAATCGGTGAAAAAGTGGATTTGCGCACCAAAGCCATTTCCAGAATTAAGGCCAAGTCTTGTTTTGTGGAGTTTAAGCCTCTTTACGATAGGCAAATTCCAGGCTGGATCCGAGAACATTTGCAGGAAAGAGGTTTAGAAATCTCGCAAGATGCGATCTTATTACTGCAATCAAGAATTGGAAACAATTTGCGGAATATTGTCAATGAGTTGGACAAGATCATTGTGAATTTAAATAGCAGCAAAAAAATTGATGTTGAGGATGTCCAGAAGGTTGTTGGGTTTTCCAAAAATTTTAGCATTTTCGATCTAACCGATGCGGTCGGTTTTAAGGATTTGAGCAAAGCACTGGCAATCTCGAATCAAATGTTAGAAAGCGGCGAATCCCCAACGGCGATCATAGCGATGATCACTCGCCATTTTGCAAATTTGGTGAAATTGAAAGCTGCTGTGAGCAAAAACAAATCGCAGAGTGAAATATCGGCCTTAACCGGGATACCATCCTTCTTTATCAACAAAACCAAGCAAATGGCCGGTAATTTCTCGACCAACGAGCTCGAACGGGTCTTCGACATGTTATTAAAAACCGACCTTGTCTTGAAAACAAGCCAGCAACCGCCCCACATAGCCCTGCAAACTCTTCTGGTTCAAATAATCAAAAAGATTTGATTTTCAATTCAAAATTTAATTCCTTTAGAATAGGATGTTCGAGGAACTTTTTGCCTAAAATCAGGTTGAAAAAATCGTAATGAATCTACATGGCCAAGCAAAATAAGATCAATGACAACAAGCCTTCTGATGAAGAACTAATCGAGAGATTTCAAAAGGGCGATCTTTACGCTTTCGATCTGATCGTCAAGAGATACAAAGACCAGTTATTGAACTTTATCTATCGGTTCGTTGGGAATCAAGAAGAGGCTGAAGATATTGTTCAAGAAACCTTCCTGAGGGTTTACAGAAAACGGAAAGCTTACAAACGGATCGCGAAATTCTCTACGTGGATCTATACGATTGCGGGTAATTTAGCTCGAACTGAGTTGCGACGACGAAAGCGGCGTAAGCTGTTTTCGGTTACAGATATGGGCTATGAAGACCGAGACTACGAAATTTCGGATGAAGGATACAACCCCGAGAGTCGAGTTGAGGGCGTAATTCAGGAAGAGATCATTCAGAAAGAAATCGAGAAATTGTCCCCTAAATTCAGAGAGGTTATCATCTTGCGCGATGTCCAGGAACTTTCGTATGAAGAGATAAGTAAAATCATAAAAGTTCCAATCGGGACGGTCAAATCGAGAGTAAACAGAGGACGTTTAAAACTTCAAAATCGTTTAAGGCACCTTAAAGGGAAGAAATAAGCCTTATGTGATGGTTTGATGCCATTCAACGAAGTATGAAGGAGTTGCCTATGGAATCTTGCAAAAAGTTTGAAGAAAAAGTGTTTGACTACATAGAAGGTTTACTTCCCAAAGAGTCTAAGAAAGAAGTGGAAGGACATTTTGAGCAATGTCAGCACTGTTCCAATCTCTTGCGTGAGATAAGAGGCGTGAAAGAGCGACTTCATAAGATGAGGTCTTTAAAAACATCCCCGGATTTTGAAACCGTCCTCAGAACGCGAATCAGCATGGAGAAAAGTTTAAGGCGTCGCAGTTTTAATGGACCAATCGGAATTTCAATTTATGCAGCTACAGGAGCTTTAACAGTCTTAGCTGCATTTCTTTTGTTGGGGACGTTTAATGGAGAATTCCGAAGCGATGTTGCAAAGGAGACCTCAGTGGTCGCGTCACCCAATAATGGGACCAACCCAAATCTCTCCAACCCGGATATTCGAAATTCTTCCAGCAAAGTAAATTTTCCCATCGATCACTTATCCATTCCAAGCCGTGGCACAGCCATTAGCTCGATGGAACTCGAGAGACATGCACGCTCAAGAGGCGATACGACAAGGGGGATAAATGCACAAGAGGTCGGTCACGTTATCGAATTCTAGATAGGTGTATTCTCCTAATAAAAAACTCATCTCCATTGTCTGCCTGTTGATTGTATGGCTTGGGGAGACGCTAGTCGGTTCTTCCTTTGCAGGAGAAACCCTCGACCAACTCACAAGGGAGCTCAATAAGTTAGTAGATTCGAGTAAAGTCTCGGTTGTGACGGTTGTTTCTAAGTTTTCAGACGAGATTTATGTCGAAAAAGAAAGGGCCATCTTTTCGATCTTCAAAAGCGAACGTGAAAAACACTCCATTTCGTATGTAAATGTCGGTACCGGACTCATCATTGATGAAGACGGATATGTCGTTACACGCAGCAGCATTGTTTTGAACTCAGTCTCCAACCATGTTACGTTGGCAAATGGTAAGAAAATAAAAGCCGATTTTGTCGGCCATGACCCGGAAACAGGCTTCGCCATCATTAAGATTCAGCAACCAAATGAGCAACGAAATTTGGTGCCTGCCCGTTTAGAGAATACCGAAAAAGTCGATCCCGGTAGTTGGATAGTGATGATCGGCAACTCAGTTGGTGTATTCCCGGCAGTAGGTTTTGGTGCGATCCATGGATTAAGAAGCGACGGTTTGATTCAGATATCAGGCAACCTGAATCCGGGGAACAATGGCAGCCCGTTGATTGATTTTCACGGAAAAGTGGTTGGAATGGTGGCAGGCCGTTTGAGCGCTCAGCAAAATGTCACGGGCTCTTTGAACAACGACGTTTATGATGAGACCATCTTAGCCTATCCGATCAATTGGATAAAACGCATAGTTGACGATATCATCCGATTCGGATATGTCCGTAAAGGTTGGCTCGGTGTGGTTGGCTATTATGATGGTTGGAAACCGAAAATTAGGGAAATTAAGGAGAACAGCCCTGCCAAGCAAGCCGGGTTAACCGAAGGCGATGTCATTATCAATTTCTCAAATAAAGACATTAATAGCATTTCACAACTTGTTCATTTGGTGGAGTACTCGAGTCCGGGCGAGGTTGTGTCCATTAAATTTATGCGGGAAGACAAAATCTTGAAAACAAATGTTAAAATCGGTGAGAAATCCCGCACTAAGTATTCCGACACATTGCAGAAGGAACATAGCATTGTTAGTCAGAAATCCCCCTCACCAGAATTGCAGAGATTTCCGCTGGATTTATTTGAAAGAAATCAGTTGCTTGAGAAGCGCATCGATCACCTGGAGAGAGAAATCGAAAAGCTCAAAGAAATGATTGAGTCGAACTGAGCAAAGAACAAATAACCGGAGAACTAAAACCGCCTTATGTACCTGTTTGAGGCGGTTTTTTTATTGACTTTTTGTGCCAATTTGTTAGATTAAGGCTTGTCTTTAAAGCTGATAAGTCAATTAACGTCGAGCAGGCTAATTGACCGTAACCAAAAGGAGAACATTATGGCGAAAGATAGAAGTTTTGCGGCAAAAGTCGCAAAAGCGTTGTCAGATGGCGGTGGCGGTAACCACTGTCCCGAATGCGGTGAGCATCTCAGTCCTGTAAAGCTTGTGGTATCTGAGAAATCTGAGGAGAAGAATTCCTGGAAATTCAATCAGAGAATTGTGCACGTGTGTAAGTGCAACCAGGCGGAAGTCTACGGTTAGGATTTCTAATCGGAGTAAACCGTGATTCTAGCAAAAGTGGTTGGAACGGTCTGGGCAACACGTAAAGATGAAAAACTCGTAGGCATGAAGCTTCAAATTGTAAAACCGGTCGATTTGAAGTATAAGCAGAAAGATGGCTTTTTGGTAGCGGTGGATGCCGTGGGTGCGGGCGCAGGCGAGATTGTCTTGATTGCTCAGGGGAGCTCGGCACGCCAAACCGTTTTGACTGAGAATAAGGCCGTAGACGCAACGATCATGGCCATTGTCGATAAACTCGATGTGGAAACGGAAACATGAATCTGGCCAAAGTAATCGGGACCGTATGGGCTACTCGCAAGGATGAAAACTTAGAAGGCGCAAAAATGCAAATCATTCAA
>JAABYK010000396.1:0-624 GCA_011775825.1 Candidatus Zhuqueibacterota bacterium
CACAGATCAGGCGAAAGGTCTATGATAATGCACGTAAAGGTTCACTGTCCTGGGTAAAACAATAAATCTTGTTTTATAAAAATCAGTGAAAATCAGCGTGCATCTGTGTCCAAAAATTGCTTCTAACTGGATTCGCTATTTCTAACCGACAAACGCATTCGATGTTAACGACTTTCATCCTCCAACCAAAATTGAAACACACGCTACTCGGTTCCTTCATTGTCAGCTTATTGCTTCTGCCTCATCATGTCGTGAACAGTCCGCTCAACAATCGGGTAGAAAAACGGATCTTTCAGATTGTGAACACAGAAAGGTTGAAGAGAGGGCTGGAGAGCTATCGATACTCAGATGCGCTCCGCAGCCTTGCGTTACGCCACAGCACGAATATGATGAAGCACGAATTTTTCTCCCACACCGACCATCGTGGCATGGATTCCGCGGATCGCAAAAACACCTATTTCCCCCATCTGTTTGGCGTCGTGGGAGAGAACATCGCCTACATCCAAACCAGTCGTTGGCTTGACATTCCCAAACAAGTTATGCGACGGTGGATGAACTCACCCGGACACAGACGGAACATTCTGTCATCAGCTTACAGTCACATCGGGGTCGGGTTTGTTCGAA
>JAABYK010000396.1:749-1363 GCA_011775825.1 Candidatus Zhuqueibacterota bacterium
GCCAGGTTTTTTGTGCGTGAAGGAAAGCACTATTATGTTGGCCAGGGCGTGTACAAACCCAAGTGGCGCGGTGACCATTTCTCAATCGACGTGAAATTTGATAAGGGCAAGGGCATGTACCGAGTTACCATGGGCAAAAACGGCTACTATTATCCGGAGGGGCTGAACATTCTGGTGAGGTAAGATTTCCTGCCAGAATAGAGCGCTCTCGGTAAAACCTCAGATAGAGTGAAATTTTTTGTGGTCATTTCGAACGGAGTGAGAAATCTGAATCTTCACAATACCAGATTTCCCACCTGATTTTCTTGACTTCATTAATTCTATTCTTAAGGAAGAAAAATTTCGAAATGACAGACCGCACCGTAACTGAGGTTTTACCGCTCTCGGCTAAATGAAATTTCTGCAATCGGCGGAGTTCTCAGAACAGAGAGGTCACCGAGTTTGCACTGAGGTCCCCAACCATATTAGAATGAAATATAGTCTTACTTTGGACGTCATCTTTTCGCTGTCTTCGCTTGGGCGGCGGATTGTGGTGGTAAAACGTGAACGTTTTGGAAGGAGATTATTTGGGCAAAAAAAATTTCCCCCCCCCCAACCCAAAATAATCAAATAAC
>JAABYK010000223.1:0-8027 GCA_011775825.1 Candidatus Zhuqueibacterota bacterium
TTCCATCAATACTCTGTCGGGTGTTACGTTGCAATTCAATTCGCTACTTCATTCCAGCGGCTTGTACAGGGTGCATCTCAGTGGTTCGGATTATAAGTTTTTCCTTCAACCGGTGCTGTTCTCGCTTCGGTCAGATAGGGCGTTAGGAGCAAATGCGGAGATGACGGGCAGCAAGTCCCAGGACATCGCATCCGGTGATGTCACATGGGGGTTGTGCGGATTGATACGGACGGCTCTGTTTAATTCGCAGGTTCGGGCCATTTCTTATACATATATCATTCTGTTTGTATGTTTGTTGCTGTTGGTTATTTTGAGTTTGCCGCTGATCAAATTGTGGTATATGGGCTCCAGGGAAAAACTGAGAATTGCCGACGTTCTCATCCTTACCATCACTGCAATTCTGGGGACGGCCACACTAACATTCCTTTTGCTCGATCAAAAAGAGTACAGCCGATTGAGCCAAGTCATGGATAAGCAGCTTGAACTTTTTGCCGACGAAATCGAGAAGAACCTTTTAGACGAACTGACGCAGGCTTATAAACAGTTAAAGACATTTGCTCAACAAGAGGCCATTCCTAAAGATAACAAAGGCTACAAGACCGTGCCAAACTGTTTGTCTGAAATGGAGTCATCCACGCGGGCGTATCCTTATTTTGACATATTAGCCCTGATCGACAGCAGCGGCGAACAGCGTGTGAAATGGAGTCCCAAATCACAGACCACGCCACTCATAGACGTCAGCGAAAGAGGCTATGTTCGGTATGTTCGAGAAAAACGCTTTTGGACGATTGCAGATACAATGCAGGTGGTGCTGGAACCGATCTTCTCCTGGAACACTGGCGAAAATCTAGTCACGCTCTCGATTCCGCAAGATTCTACAGACGCCGTGGCCGCAATGAGTTTTCGTTTGCTCTCATTGCTCAAAACCGTCGTTCCCAAAGGATTCGGCTTCAGCATTATTCAGAAGGATGGCAAAGTTCTATTCCATTCCGACGAGAACCGCAATCTGCGCGAGAATTTCTTCGATGAGTGTGACGACAACCAGGAACTGAAGTCTGCGGTGTTTGCACATGCCCGCAAATCGCTGAATGCACAATACCGGGGCCGAGGGCATCGCCTGCATGTGACACCGTTGGCCAACTCTCAGTGGTTTCTCATCGTTTTCCGGGATAAGAAGATCTTGCGAACCGCCAATCTTGAGATTTTTGTCGAGTCGCTCATGCTGTTTCTGTTGTATGTGCTCTCTTTCCTGCTTTTGCTTTCACTTGTCTACATCTTGCGATCCGGCTATCGCCCTGAGTGGCTCTGGCCGCAACGAACGAAAACAGTCGCTTATCGCCAGCTAATTTTTGCTTATCTCCTGGTGAGCGCCATATTTCTGGTTTGGATATTTGCGTTCAGTGCTTACCAAATTTTGCACACTGTGTTTCTGCTGCCACCGTTTGCGATTGGCCTGGCTTATTTGAAACTTCAGCACAGATCCAAAAAATCCACACGCAAACGACGATTGACCTATGCCGGCCTTGCCGCTATTTTAATCATACTGCTTGGGTTCGCAATTTGGCTTTCTAATGATCCGTTTTCGGCTGCGTTAAAATGCTTGGGCTTGATTGCAGGGCTTCTTGCTGCCGCCGCCCTACTTTTTCACTCAAAGATTTCGGAGCTTTTCAGTAAGCTAACGTTCCCGTCTTTCCGCGAAGGTTTTGTTCTTGCCATGGTGTCATTATTGGTTTTAATCAGCATCATTCCTGCAGTGGCTTTTTATAAATTCGCTTTCGATGAAGAACTGGAGTTACTCATAAAACACGGCCAACTCAATTTGTCACAGGCATTGGATGAACAAAAAGCACGAGTTACAAAAGAGTTTCGCGACATTGTTGTGTCCGATAGAGAAAGTCTACTAAAAAATAGGCTTGCACTGCATTGGGGTGTTTACGACACATTGTTTTTTGATACGTCCATAGAGGAAGCCGTACAGGACGATTGCCTGCTTCATTCCGAAGAGCCGCGAAGAAGTTTGTTTAAAGAATTCCTAATGAAATTGCGACCTTTGCGCAGCCAAATCGCGGAGGAGACCAGAGGCCTGATTCACGAAGCTTCAGCCGATTCAGGATGGGCCTGGAAACCCGTAGCAAATAATCGTTTAGTGCTGCACAAGGAAACTCGTTCCGAAAAAAGTGCGCGACACCTCAGTTCCATGCTGCCTGACTTCGCGTCTCATAAGAGTTTTTTATGGTGGTTCGGTCTTGCATTTATACTCATGCTCATTTATCCCCTAACACGATACATTGCAAAGCGATTGTTTCTGATTAACTTGGAGGAGCCGACGGATTTATACCACGAAGAACTGAAAACAGGCAAAATCACCAAGAATTTGCTCGTACTCGGTCCTCCAAATGCCGGAAAAAGTAAACTCCTGAAAGGTAAACCCGGCATGCATATTATTGACCTCGCCAAGAAAGACAGTCCGGAGGATGTTGCCAAAGAAACTCAATTTAAATCCAAACCCATTGTAGCCGTCGATCATCTTGAATACCAAATCGAAGATGCCAATTGGAACCATGCGAAGTTTGAGTTGATCCGAAAATTGCTGTATGTTCACAAAAAGACCGTGGTTGTGTTTTCCACGATCGATCCGATGTTCTACTTTTCGAACACGGAACAGGCCGGAAACCAAAGTCGCGATTCGGAGCGAGAGGCCTTGGCGGACAGTGACCGGTGGGCGGTGGTTTTTAGTGCATTCTTAAAAGTCTATTATGAAGAACAAGGTGATGAAAAAAAGTTCTCTCAGACCATGGACACCTCCGTTCACAGGAAAAAGCTGACAGATGAACGATTGCTCAATCTGTATCGAATCTTGCAGCGCGAATGCAAACCTTCCGCTAATCTGAAAAGAATAGGTTTGGCCATCGCTGAGCTTGAAGAGTTTAATCATTTGACGGAGGAGGAACTGCTGGGACAGTTTTTGGAATGGGCAGAGGCCTATTATCGCGCTATCTGGGCAACCTGCTCCAAAGAAGAGAAGATGATTCTCAATCACATTGCTCGTTATGGCTTCGTAAACTCCAGAAACCACGAGATAGTCCGGCGTTTGCTGCGTCGACGCCTGGTTTATCGTGATCCCGCCTTTCGCCTCATGAATGAGACCTTCAGGAGGTTCGTGCGTTCACCCCAAATTCAGCAAGAAATTTCCACATGGGAGGAGCAAGTTGAGGCCAGCAGTTGGAGTAAGATGAAAGTTCCGGTGTTCACGGTCCTGGCTGCTGTAGTCGTGTTCATTTTCACCACTCAGCAGGAAGTATTCGACACCACCCTTACCATGTTGTCCGCTCTTGCTGCGGCATTGCCGGCGCTCATCCGCCTCTTCGGTTTTGTACCGATTCGCAAAACGGACGGCGACACGCCACAGTCTCAAACCGCATGATTTTGTGGTTCCCGTGGAGAAGCGTCTTAGGCCACTGATCGAACTCTCTTGTCAATCCACTCCAAATAGATTTTGACAGCCATGTCGCCGTCTTTTGCAAGGGGCCCTCCCTCCAAGAATAGTTGCCAACAGAAATCAAAATCAATCCAATTCGTTTAGTCCTTGCACATTAGACCTTTTTTATTTATTATGTTAACAACTACTTAAATTCACAGTAACATTAAAACTATTGATTTAGGGAGGTTACAAAATGGCAAGAAAAACCATTAACGTCGGCGGCGAGATCGTAGAACTGCCAGACGTGCCCAAGAAGTGGGTCTACATTGGCTTAGTCGCCATCCTGGGGCTAATCTTTGTGTTTACGTCTTTTTACACCATTCAGCCCAATGAAAAAGGAGTCATTCAACGTTTCGGCGCGTATGTTCGTTCGACCGATTCCGGACTGCATTTCAAGCTGCCATTTTTCATTGAAACCGTCAAGAAAGTACCGGTTGAAGATGTCTTGAAGCAGGAGTTTGGCTTTCGCACGGCACAGGCAGGTGTGCGAACGCGTTATGCGTCCGGCGACTTTTCGGACGAATCGCTGATGCTAACCGGGGATCTGAATTCGGCTTCGGTAGAATGGATCGTGCAGTATCGCATTCAAGATCCGGTTAAATATCTATTCAACGTCAGGAATGTTGAAGGAACCCTGCGGGATGTTTCGGAATCTGTGATGCGCCAGGTAGTCGGGGATCGGAGCGTAGACGAAGTCATCGTTTTGAGTCGTCAGGAAATCGAGGACGAAGCCCATCAACTCACTCAGCAAGTACTGGATGAATATGAGACCGGACTCAAGATTGTCACCGTGAAGCTTCAGGATGTTGTACCCCCGGAACCGGTACAACCTGCTTTTAATGAAGTGAATGAAGCGAGGCAGGAGAAGGAGAGCATCATCAACGAGGCACTGTCTGCCTACAATAAGGTCATACCCAAGGCGGAAGGACAGGCGAAGCAGACCATTAGCGAGGCGGAAGGATACGCTACCAACCGGATCAACCGCGCTAGGGGCGACGCTGAAAAGTTCCTGGCGGTATGGCGAGAATACAACAAGGCGAAAGACGTCACAAAGCGGCGTCTTTATCTGGAGACGATGTTGGATATTTTACCCAATTTTGAGAATATTTATGTAGTGGATGAACAGCAGACAGGACTCATTCCTCTGCTGCAATTTCCGAGAACGAAGGAGGTGGCATCCAAATGAGAGCTTCGACAATATCTGGCATTATACTGGCCGTTGTGGCATTGATTGTGTTGATGGGTATCATTTATGTTGTTGACGAAACCGAACAAGCGGTTATCGTTCAGTTTGGCGACCCCGTAGGTGAACCCATAACAGACGCGGGATTGCACTTTAAACTTCCCTTTATTCAAGAAGTCAAACGCTTTGATAAGCGAGTGCTGGAATGGGATGGCGACACGAATCAGATACCCACTGCCGATAAAAAATTCATCATCGTCGATACCTTTGGCCGTTGGCGCATCGTCGATGCCTTGAAGTTTTTGCAGACGGTAAGAGGCGACGAAGATGCGGCTCAAAGCCGATTGGATGATATTATCGATAGTGCGACACGTAACTTCATATCCGAAAATCTGTTGATCGAAGCGGTTCGCAATTCCAGCCGCACGCTGAAGACGACACTGGAGGAACAGGGTGGCTTTGGCGAACCGGTTGCGGATGTAGAGATTGAAAAAGGACGTGACAGGATTACAGAGCTTATTCTGGACAAAGCTGCCGAGGCCATGCCGGAGTTTGGCATCGAACTCCTGGACGTTCGCATTAAGCGGATCAACTACATCGAGGAAGTCCGAGAAAAAGTCTACGATCGCATGATTTCGGAACGGAAACGGATTGCGGAAAAATTTCGTTCCGAAGGACAGGGGCGCCGCGCCGAAATTGACGGTGAACGAGAGAAAGAGTTCCAGCGGATTACGTCTGAAGCGTATCGCAAAGCACAGAGAATCAAGGGTGAAGCAGACGCTGAAGCCACACGAATCTATGCCAACTCGTTTGGCAGAGATCCGGAGTTTTATTCGTTCATGCAGACACTGGAATCCTACAGAAATACCATGAATACCAACACGACTTTGATTCTGAATACCGATAGCGAGTATTTGCAATACCTGAAAAACATTCGTAAGTGAAGCAGAAAGTCCTGTTCATTGTCGGGCCTACAGGCGTAGGTAAGACCGAAGTTTCTCTGGAAGTTGCCAGACACATAGATGCCGAGATCGTCTCCGCAGATTCTCGACAAATCTATAAATACATGGATATCGGAACGGCCAAGCCTTCTAGGGAGCAACTGGCGCAGGTTCCGCATCACTTTATCGATATCAGGTCCCCGGACGAACCCTACAGCGCCGGTCAATATGGCCAGGAAGCCCGACAGCGTATCCGGGAGATCTTCGCCAGACGTAAGCAGCCCATTGTGGTCGGAGGTTCGGGGCTGTACATCCGCGCTTTGATAGACGGATTCTTTAGCCCCCGAATTTCGGATCAAGAAGTGAAGAGCGCCCTAAAAATGCGTCTCCGGAATGAGGGGCTGGAAGCCATGTATGCTGAATTGACTTCAGTGGATCCGGACACAGCAGATAGGTTAAAGCCAACGGATACTCAGCGCATTTTGCGCGGGTTGGAGGTTTTTAAGATTACCGGCGAGCCTTTGTCGCAACATCAGAACAAAAAGCCTGCACCCGCCAATTTTGATCCAAACATGATTGGCCTCACAATGGATCGACAAAGGCTCTACCGGAAAATTGAGTTGCGTGTAGACCGCATGCTTGCAGAAGGCTTTGTCGAAGAGGTTAAGGGATTGCTGAAGAGAGGGTACGGGCTTCATCTCAATGCGCTGCAAACCGTGGGCTACAAACAGGTGATTGCATTTGTGGAGAATCGAATCTCGTACGAGGAAATGATAAAATTGATGAAACAAAAAACCCGCAATTATGCTAAAAGACAGCTCACCTGGTTCAGGAATGATGAGCGTATAAAATGGTTGGACTTAAGCGCGTATTCCGATGTCTCTCAAGTCGCGGATCACATTTATCAGACCTTTGAAACTGCGAGCTAATGAGCTCCTAACAGGGATTGAGGTTTGCGTCCTTGTACCAAAAATTAACTTGACTTTTAAGGTGTGTTTTCTTAAAATATTAGTAAAGTAAAATAAAAGTTAAGCGATTTCTGAATAGGCGAATGTAGCTCAGTTGGTAGAGCACTGGCTTCCCAAGCCAGACGTCGCGGGTTCGAATCCCGTCATTCGCTCTTTTTTTTGCCTGCCTAAGTTATTGAAAAACAGTGAAAGAGTAGTATAATAGGAACTGCAGGGCAAACGGGTCATTTTCCATAATTTCATTATATTTCCATTATTTTCAATTCATTCTGCCTAAATACGGTCATACTGAAAAGGGATACGGCTAACACCATGTCCCTTTTTTGTTTGTCCGTCCCCGACTCGTCTGACAACCTACTCGCTCTGACTTATGTCTGTTTTTTGGTTGCATCTTTTGAATGTGTTACATAAAATTGTCGTAGTCGGATCAGGGAACAGGCGCCCGGACCCGAAGCTGCTATTTTCGATATCACAGAATCACTCACCTTAGGAGCACATAAGTTATGGTAGAGGCTAATACACCGCCTGCTATAAAAAACAGTTGTTCCGATACGAAGCTCTTCCCGGGTAGCTTTATTCTTTCTTCTTTTATGATAGCTCTATATTTCGCCGAAAATGTCCGGGTAGGTACGTAATCGCGGTTCAGTTTCAAAATTTGTCTCGCTTGGTATCGGGCTCGCTTGTCCTGATCGGTGCCCAAATAAGATAGCGCTAACAGCTCGTAGGCTCGAATCGCTTGTACTTTTGGTTGTTCTTTCTTTATTGTCTCCACACAAGGTGTTAACAGTTCGAGGACTTCGTAGAGTAGCCCATTTTCAAATTTTTTTTCTGCTTCGACTAAAGCAGTCCGGCAATCTTCTTGAGCCAAAACTTGGTGAGGTGGCAGCGTTGCGGAAACGAATAATACAAGTAAAGCACGCGCAGTAAATCTCCAATGCTGTATCAACCCGTTCATATTCTTTTCACTTTCATTATCATGAGTTAGGACTAACTTGGTTATTTTGAAGTCGCGTCAGAAACATCTATATCCGCACAGGCCGGCTGATATTTAAGTTCTTTACTTACGTATTCGTCCCATTCTTCCTTGGTCAAAGTTCTTTTAACCAATTTACAAACTCGATCAGCTAACTCTTGTGCACTTATATTCCATATTCTGACATTTGTGTCTCGATTGCCAGAAAGGAGTCTGGTTCCTTTTTGGTTGAAGGCAACAGAAAGAACCCATGATTTATTGTCTCGAAGTATGATTGGTCCGGCTTTTGGTACCCGTAAGTCCCAAATCCGAATATTATTGTCAGAACTTCCTGAAACCAGAACGTCCTCAACCGGGCTGAAAGACACCGAATTTACAGGCCCCTCATGAGTAAATTCTCTGATTTTTTGAAATTTTATCGGTCGTACATCCCAGAGCACCAGTCTAAAATCCTGCCCACCGGAAGCCAATTTCTTGCCGG
>JAABYK010000223.1:8044-8275 GCA_011775825.1 Candidatus Zhuqueibacterota bacterium
TTGAAGCGTGCCATCCGCGTGGCCGGAGGCAATTAGGTTCGACTCAGGGCTGCCAAATGCTAAGGTTTTTACCGCCGGTAATGCATCGACAGAAAATACACCTTCAATACCTGAATCACTGAAGCGTCTCACTAATATTGTCCCACCAGCACTGCCGGAAGCTAACCAACGGCCATCACGGCTAATAGCCAGAGCTTTTACGGGCGCGTTGTGATCCCTCAAAGTGGCAAT
>JAABYK010000320.1 GCA_011775825.1 Candidatus Zhuqueibacterota bacterium
ACGGTCCGGTCATCTGACCCCGAAGCCAGCATGGCTCCATCCGGCGAAAAGGCCACGCAGTTCACTTTCTTTTTATGTCCTTTTAATGGGAGCTTTCTACCTGAGAGGCGCCATAACCTCACTGTTTTGTCAGTATGCCCGGAAGCGATTATTGCGCCATTCGGTGCGAAGGCCAGGCTATTCACGCCTTGGTCGTCCCACATATTAACGTTCTGTTTTCTCAGCCTGTTCAGGAGCGTTCCGTCTGAAACGCGCCATAGCCAAACGCTGCTTGCGCCCGCGGCGAGGGTCTTTCCATCCGGAGAAAAAGCTACGCTACTCGCCCCGCTCTCTTCTTCGGAGACCTTAAAATGGCGTAGAATTTTTCCATCGGAAACGTGCCAGAGAAAGATGGTTCTCATTGCCACCGCTGCGAGGTTTGCGCCGTCGGGAGAAAAAGCAATGCTTTGAAATCCGGACTCGGCCTCGGCTGATTTAAGTGTGGTCAGGTGTTCTCCATCTGACATCCGCCATAGCTCGATCGTTTTTTTGCTTTGCCAAATAGGCGAGGTAGAGGCCAAGGTTGTCCCGTCTGGCGATAAAGCGATGCGCTCTGAAGCCACGCGTTCAAAAGTGGGAATCCGCGTTCCATCCGAAACGCGCCATAACCAGACGTTATTTGACGACGCGGAGACCAGCATTGTCCCGTCCGGTGAAAACGCCACGCTATGCACTTGCTCTCTGTGTCCATTTAGTGTGCGCAGGAGTTTTCCGTCTGAGACATTCCACAATCGCACCGTGCAATCACCTGAAAAAATCATCCCTCCCGATCCCGACGCCAACATCGATCCGTCCGGCGAAAAGGCAACCGTGTTTACCGGCTTTGTAGGTCCTCTCAGCGTGCGCGCAGTGGAGACAGAACCCCATTCCAGGAAAGCTTTTTCAAGCGGCCCATGTTTAGCATCTTCTTTAGTGGCCTTCTTCTGCTCCACCTGTTTCATTTCTCCCCCTGCCTTCTGTCTCGCTTTCGCTTTTTCCTCATTCTCTGGTTCTTGCTCTCGGATGCGAGACGCGATCATTTCCTCAATGGCTTTGCGGATGCCCCTGGCTACATCAGCCCATGCCTCGTCTCGATTAGTCCAACTCGTGACTGGCTTTGCGTCTTTGGGAAGCGCCTGAAGTTTGCTAAATGGGGCTCCACTCCAATCAACCGGACGAATGATGATTGGAATCACGCGCGCCTCGCCTTTTTCATGCTTCTCCAACGCCGCCTTCATCTCTTTATCGTAACAGTAATCTGAGGCGAGGAAGGCAGCACTTACCAGGAAGAGTATCACGTTTGCCGCATCGAGGCTTTCGTCGATGGCATTCTGCCACTCCTGTCCTGCACTGATCCTGCGGTCGTGCCACGTCTGAATGAGACCCATTCGCTTAAGAAGGGAGAGATGCTCCTCTAAGTCCTCACTATAGGCCTCATCTTTATGTGAATAAGAATAGAAGAGGCGTATTGACATCGGATCAGATTTGGGACGAGTCACGTTGCTCTCCTTTACGTGTTATTCAATTACTTACCCCCGATGGCCCTAACGCAATTCATTTAAATCCACAGATTGCCAACGCTCGACTTTAATGGCGGCACCGATCCCTGTGCCTAAAACCAGGCCAATCCCACCAAAGGTTCCTATAGGCAACAAAGGAATCGGATCGTTGTGAGATACAGAAACTGGCGAACATAAGTTTTAGGATGAATCAGTCAAATCAAGAAGTTGACGTAAAGTCACGTATTAATTAAATTAGTGATTTATTTCGAAAAGGCATCTTCCAATTATCGCGGCCCCTTTTATGCTCCGTTAGCAGGAGTTTCATAAGGAGATTCCGTTGGCCGGGATGTGAGCCCATCATCATAACCATTTCGATGAATTGTGGAGAGCTGATTTTTTTAAAAAGATACTAAAATGTGGCGTTTTTAGTCAAGAAAAAAATCAGAGGGTGTGTTTTTCTCAGGCCAGAAATGCAGGAGTTTATCAGCACGTTTAATTGTATACACAATTTGCTTGACAATTGAGGTGTTTCTGTCTATATTTTGCGCAAGGCAAATAAACGTGAGAGAAATTATTATGAAAAACAAGCGTAAAAATATTTCAAAAGAAGATTGGGAGGATGTTGAATCCCCGGCACTTCCCGACGAGATGCTGTCCAGGCTGAAACCTGTGAGGGAAAGGCATCCTGACATTCCGAAACGAGGTCGTGGACCCCAAAAGGAACCCATAAAAGTGCCGGTTTCTATCCGACTAAGCCCGGAAATCGTAGAGTATTTCAAGTCGCTGGGTAAGGGTTGGCAGACTAAGATTAACGATATCCTGCGCGATTATATCAAAACCCATGAGCCTGATGTTACGCGCCAGCATTAAAATTCTTCGTTGGCAGTGGATTTGGCAGAAAATGTGAATGTTTGTCTGTTTTGGAATTCTAGTTTAGCGACAGACAGGTCTAATCGGAAATCGCTTCGTATCTTCAAAATTCGGCGGACTTAATGATTCTTATGTTATTTACTTGTTTTAAAGTAATAAGATCTTTATCACCTGAAATTATACAATCGCAGTTCGCAGCAATTGCTGTAGCGATAATATTATCGTCATCGGGGTCCGGAGAAATCCGAAAGTGGAGTTGGGAGACTTTGACCATTTGTGCACGGTGGAGTGATATTTCGATGGCATCATCAACTTCTTGGTTATCATAATTGATTTGCTGAGGAGCGTATTTCTAAATTCATTAACAATAAAAGTCAGAGAGCACGATTTGATGGTTTTGCACGATATGCTCGAAAATATCGTGACATATGCCAGAGGCTATGAAAGCAGCAATAAGCACGTTGGTATCGAGAACAAATTTCATGAGACTTTATTGAAGACATCCTCATCGGAAAAGAGTTTCTGAGCTTGTGCTTTTGCTATCATTCTATTCCGAAGCGCCTTGAACTTTCGAATGTACAGGTAGTCTTGCAGAGCGTTCCTTATAATTTGGCTTTTGGAAAGTCCTTCATCTTTGGCAATTTTTTGAAGGTCAGAATTGATTTTTTCGGGTAAACTGACCGTGACGTTCTGTTTCATCGTGATTGCTCCAATTTTGATATATTTGAAAAAATATACCTATTTTTACTGACTGAATCAATCAAAAGTTATGTGCTATCGTTCGTGTGAGCTATCCCTATCCCAGTCCGAGTTCACTCGACGGTCCACTTGAACGTCACACCAATAGCAAAATGGTCGCTGAGCTTGTTGCCTTCTTCATCCACAAAATCCGGATCGATTTGCCAGGAGATGGGGGTGAGGTCTATCACGCCGTTGCCGCGAAATAAGACGCGGTCCACCATTTCTTGTCCACAGGAGAGGAAGCGGCAGGCATCGGTCAAGCTTGCACCCGTGAAGAGGCGTTGTAATAGTTCGGCATCCTGCTGCCTATTGTCGGTGTCAAAATTGGTGTCGCCGGCCACAATGATAGCTTTGCCGGATGAGCGTGAGTTGAGGGTGCGCAATAATTGTTCGACTTGCATATTTCGGGCGGAAAAATCCTCAGGGCCGCCGCCAGCGTCGAGGTGCAAATTGTAAATATCGACGATCACTCCCGGGGCCAAGGTGGTTTCCGATACGGAAAAGCCCTTTCTGGCCAGACAATCGTTGCCGTCAGTGCCGGAACACACCGACCATTGTTCACGACGCAACGCTTCAAATGGAAACATCGAGAAACGATTCAATCCGTCTCCGAAATCAAACTGTCCGGGGCCGTTATTCGATTCTGATTGAAAAGGATGCCGGGCCTGCGCTTTGAGTTCTTCATGGTAGAAAAAATCTTCCTGAACCAGCGCAATGTCATACTTGTTTAGCAAGGGGCTTATCAGAGGCGTGTTTTTTTCGGGGTTGGATGGTGAAATTCCCTGCGGGAGTCCTGCTACGTTGTATGTAAGAAATGTAAACGTGTCCGTTCCGGGCTTCGGCAAGGTTGGGCCAGTGTCGCCGCAACGCGTGGAGAGCGTGGCCAGCAAAATAATGATGAAAATTCTGGTTAAAATATTTGAGTGCATTTTGTTCACATCCATTTAGGCGTTTAGGCTGTAGACTGTTAGGTTTGACGTAATTCAGGATCCAACACAGTCTCTGACTGTGTTTTGGGATTGAAGCTAACCCGTTTGGCCTCAATACACGGTCAGAGACCGTGTAGGATCGTTACTATTAGCCTGCGCGGACTCAATTTTTCTGTCTTACATTCTTTGCCAAGGAGAAAGCTTCGCTACAATCTGACGCTCACGCCCAGCGAGGGGATGATCGGCAGCATGTAAATGACTCGTTTGGTCGCTTGCTGTCGATCGTCCGGCAAATATCGTTTTTCCCAGGTAATTTCGTAGACGTTGCGTTCATTGGTGATATTGATCACATCGACATAAAACGAGAATGCCTTACCGCCAACTCTGTGCCGGTAGCTCAGCCGGGCATCAATCTTTTTGAAAGCCGGAAACCGGGTCTGAAATCGTGCGCCTCGTTCAAACTCAAATGAGGTGTCGCCAAAGAAGTTCAGATTGTTTCGCAGTCCGAGCACGTCGGTAAATGGGTAGCCCGTCGAAAATTGCCCCAAGATGCTGAGATTCCAGTTTCCGAAGAGCCTGACGTTGCTCAAAACACTTAACGCATGCCGGCGGTCGTATTTAAAGGGCAGCCACTCGTCGCTGTCGATGGAGCGGAATTTTGCGTTTCCAAACGCATAGCTGAGAATGCCACTAAATCGCGCTTTTTGAGTGGGCTTCTTTTCAAAAATAAACTCGAGGCCTCGAGAATATCCTCGGCCATTATTCATCGGCACAAATGTCTCTTCATTGATGGGCAGCAGAAGGCGCTCGATATCTTTGTTGTACAACTGCAATTTTGCGGATAAAGTCGAGCTAAAGTCGTGCTGAATG
>JAABYK010000136.1 GCA_011775825.1 Candidatus Zhuqueibacterota bacterium
TTCATGATTTCAGGTCATACGGCGACTCCGGGAGTCTACACCATGTCTGCTCCGGATAGCGGTTATTCAATCGACAATTTGGCACCCACAGCACCCGGCAATCTGGTCGCAGAAGAAACCACAGCCGGAGTCGCCGTTGCCTGGGACGATCCTGTGGATGCCGATTTTGACTACTTTACGCTTTACCGAAGCACCACGCAAGGTTTCGATCCAAGCACGACTGAGCCGCTTGCCGAACTGACTGAAACCTCATACACGGATACGGACGTCACAGTCGGAACNNCACAGTCGGAACCACGTATTACTATCGCTTATCGGCGTTCGACTTCTCGGGTAACGAGAGCGCCTTTTCGGAGGAGTTTTCAATTGTGGTGACGTCGGTCGAGGACGTGCCCACAGAAATGATTCCGCAGGACTATGCCCTGGAGCAAAACTATCCGAATCCGTTTAACCCGTCGACCACCATCAAGTTCAGCTTGAAGGAAGCCGGCCACGTCAACATGACCATCTACAATGCCATCGGTGAGAAAGTCATGGAAGTCATCGATGGACAGATGAATGCCGGACGCCACGACGTGACCATCCGGTCTGACGGTTTGACCAGCGGACTGTATTTCTACCGGATTCAGGTGAACGGCTTTAGTTCGGTGAAGAAGATGATCTTGATGAAATAATAGGCCTGATTCTCCAGTTCTAACCTTCCAATCAAGGGATCGGCATGTCCGTGNNTGTTTTCTCGAATTTGCGGCAGGCGGGTTACCAATATCTCGGTTGTGCGCTGGTTTAACGTTCTTCTTTTCACAATCGAAAGAAAAATGAAAAAATGCAAAAAAACTTATGGGGGTATTTGGGCACAAATTCGTTTTACTATATATAGAGAGAAATTTGTAAGTTTGTATTTAAGGAAAATTGCTCCAAACTTGTGTTACGGAGTCAAAAAGATGATGTGGGTACGCTTAACCCCCGGAGGTTCAGAACCTCCGGGGGATGTTGCTTTCCTATTAATCGCTTGTAGATGAGATTTCAGAATCCGAATCTGGCGTTGCTGGGATTGCAGATCAACAATTGCATTTCATGAAATAAATTCTCTGTGCTCTTCATATGATACTCACCCAATGAAAGAAAG
>JAABYK010000444.1:0-1581 GCA_011775825.1 Candidatus Zhuqueibacterota bacterium
ACGCAGAAGAAACTAAGAAAAGCGGGAATTTACCCGCACATGGCGCGGATGGAGCAGGGCATGTCGCATTTGCAATTGAACATAGTCAGATTGACTTTTGGAAACAAAGATTGTCACAACTACAGATCGAAATCCAGCGGCAGTTTACCTGGCCTTCCGGAGGGAAATCCATCTACTTCGTTGACCCGAGTGGTAATTTGTTAGAGCTGGTGACCCCCGACGTATGGGCATGATACGGATGCATGAGAATCATAAATCCATTAAGTAGTCTGAACGAAAACAGAACGAGCACGTCATTCCGGCCTCTCCCATGCGGGAATCACAGAAACCGACTGTATTCGTTCAGGCTAAACCGAGTAGCTGCTTGAAAGAAAAACAAATTTCTCATTTTTTCTTGACCGTTTAAGTTATTTTTTGTATTATATCATGCGATGAATGAGAACACCAAAGATTACGGAGTTTCTGAATATCTCTTTGACCTGACCGAAAAGCAGGTCGTTACACTGGATCATGAAGCCACCAATGGCGAAGGTTGGATTTTGTATTGCCAAAGCTTTATAAATCGTCCAACTGTTTTCAAAAACAAGATAACCGGTAGATTCAGAAACATTGAACGAGATAATTTTGTAGAAGTCAAAGTCGACGAAAGGCAAATTACGACGTTCTGCTCGTCCTGCCGAAATGGTGAGATATGCTTGCATTCGGTCGCGCTACTCTACTCATGGATTTATGACGGCGATGCATTTCTTAATATCGAGAACTCGATTAAGCAGCTTAAAGAAATGAAAAAGGGCGAGCTGATTGACATCATCACTCGAATTCTTCTGAATGACTCAGATAATATCGAGTATGTGATGGATAGACCTGAAGACGATGACGATTATGACCTGGATGGCTTATTAAATTAGTTTCATATTGAGAAGTATCGTAATTTCCCACCGATCATACAACTATCTTTTTGGGAGCCCTCCTTTGCTTTTTTGTTGCTTGATATGTTTTAAACCAAAAACACTAAAAATTAATTGATCCGTGGAATGGTATTTGCCAAAATTTTGTATGTAAGCAGAAAGAGCTGACTGAGCCAAACCATATTGGAGCGGAAATGGAGCTTAGGAACTTTGGTAGACTTCTTACGAGTCTGATTCTTCTTGTGTTTGTACATGACGCAAGTGTTGCACAAACGAACAACTATTCGTCCAAACTATTTCCTACCCCAGAAGTTCTAAAACCCAAAATTGAGTTTTGGAAAAATATCTACGCCAAATACTCGGAGCGAGATGTCGTCATTCATGATTCAGAGGATCTGAGCGTCGTCTATACGGTTATAAACCTGGACTCCTTGTTTCACGGAATCTACATCAGTCAAAGACTCCAGTGGAAAAAAATTAAAAACATCAAAAAGGAATACAGAGCCATCCTCCTAAAACTGGCCCGCAGAACCCAGCTAAACCTTGAGAGTTTAGTGGGAAAAGAAAAATTTGTCGCCTCTTTGTTTGGCGAGGACTTAAATCGCAAACGACTGAGAAGGGCAGCCAGACGCATTCGGGCCCAAACTGGATTAAAGGAACGGTTCAAGCTTGG
>JAABYK010000444.1:1599-1771 GCA_011775825.1 Candidatus Zhuqueibacterota bacterium
GGCTGCCTATGGAATTATTGGTCCTGCCTCACGTGGAGTCCTCGTTTAATCACAAAGCCTATTCCAAATTCGGCGCCGCCGGAATTTGGCAATTCACCCGCTCAACTGGGCGGCGTTACTTGAAGATTAATTATGAAGTCGACGAACGACTCGACCCAATCAGAGCGACGGA
>JAABYK010000444.1:1820-15173 GCA_011775825.1 Candidatus Zhuqueibacterota bacterium
ATCACGGCGTACAACCATGGCTTGTACGGAATCAAACGGGCGAGAAGAAGGTATGGGAATGACCTGGGAAAGATTGTAAAATATTATCGCAGTCGTAGTTTCGGGTTTGCTTCACGCAATTTTTACGCTGAGTTTCTGGCAGCTTTGCATGTCTCCAATAACTACAAATTTTATTTCGGAGATATCGAGCTCTATCGGGCACGAGGCTATGCCACATTTGAAACGCCCGATTATGTGTGGGTTAAGATTTTGACCGATGCGTTGAACATCGACGTTGAGGAGTTCGCTGAATTTAATCCGGCTTTGCGGCCCCCGGTTCTTCAATCGCGACGCCGCATACCAAAAGGGTTTAAGATCCGAATTCCACTCCAGGAGAATTTGGACATCGAACAACTGTACGCTCAGATTTCCCCTAAAGAAAAGTTTGAGGATCAGGTGCGACCAGAGTGGCACAAAGTGCGGCCGGGAGAGTATTTAATTACTATCGCGAGAAAATATCGGGTGCCGCTGAGTGATTTAATGGCACTCAATAACATAAGCAATCCGCATAGGATTTACGCCGGTCAGAATTTGCAGTTACCATCGCAGGCAAGCCGTAAAGTTGCGAAATCCGAACCGAAAATTAAAGTTGAAAAACCGACACAGTTAGCCGAGGCAACCGACTTAACAAAAGAAATGAGCGCCAGTGTTGTCGATGTGCCGTCGTCCATTAGCCTTGAATACCCTACCGACGAAGTTAGCGAAAAAGGCTCAAGCGATCGGGAACATCCAAAAGGCACTGGGGAGGGCAAATTGGCTTACCTCCCCGCGAGATCGAACCTTCATTCGGACAATCTAAGAGAGCAGCCGCGAGAACTGAAGTCCGTTGAAATTCAAAATTTGGTAATCCAGACACAGAACATCGAGGAAGACATGGCGCTGGCACTCCCAGATTTTTATGTGCAGGTCACCAAATCTATGGACGTCCGAATTGTTCAGGTTCCGCATATGGAGGCTGTTCAAGAATCGTTTCGAGATTTGAATTTTCCTCAAAATGGCCAGGTTACGGTTGAGCCCGATGAAACGCTGGGTCACTTTGCCGACTGGCTTGACGTGTCCACACAAAAAATCCGCAATATCAATGGACTTTCGTTCTGGGAGCCGATTCGAATTGGCCAGCCGCTTTGGTTGACGTTCAGGAACGTGACCCCCGAAGAATTCCACCGACGCCGAATTGAATATCATCAAGGAATTGAAGAGGATTTCTACCGCAATTTCAGCATAGAAGGAGAGAAACTTTACAGAATCAGGCAGGGTGACAATATTTGGCTGATCTGCAATCGAGAGGTTGAGATTCCATATTGGCTTGTCAAGAAATATAACCCGGACAAAGACTTGTTGCATTTAGTGGCAGATGAAGAAATTGTCATTCCAATTGTTGAAGATAAACACTCAAAAGTTTTTCTCGAGACTGAATCTTAGTTATTGATCCATTTCCGTAAGTTCCTTAATTTTATGATTTACTGGATGCGCATCATTTTGGTGCGCATTTTTTTTAATTAGTGTCTGAACCAAACAGTCCTTTCGAGTCATTGCTGCATGGGTTAGGGGGAATCTCTTATCCAAAACAAGGAGACTCCGGCACAAAGGATTACCGGAATGACTTGATTCTTCCGTTTTTCGTTCAGACACGAAGTACTAAGAAGGCAGATTATGATAAGTACAGGTGTCAAAAAAAGAGTTTTGGATAATGGTTTGACCGTTTTGGTCAAAGAAAATCACAAAGCGCCCGTAGTAGGCATCTTCACTTATGTGAAGGCGGGATACTTCAATGAACCAGATGGACTCGTCGGCATCTCACACCTGATGGAGCACATGTTTTTCAAAGGTACTCACCGCAGAGGCGTCGGCCAGATCGCGGCGGAGACCAAGGCTTTGGGAGGATATCTGAACGCGAGCACCATTTACGATCATACGTTGTATTACACAGTTTTGCCAAGTAAAAACTTCGAAAAAGGTTTGGATATTCAGTCAGACGCGCTGATTCATTCGGCGTTTGATCCCGCTGAGTTGTGGAAGGAAACCGAAGTTGTTATTCAGGAAGCCAAACGCAAGCTCGACACGCCGGCGGCGGTAACCAGGGAGAAAATGTTTGAATTGGCTTTCGAAAAGCATCGCATGCGGCGCTGGCGTATTGGCACCGAAGCAGGTTTGAGAGCGCTCACTCGGGATGACTTTCTGAATTTTCATCGTGACTTATATCGTCCGGAAAATATCATCCTGGTTGTGGTTGGCGATGTTGAACCGAAAAACGCGTTTCGCGCCATTGAAAAATATTACGGCGATTTCGAAAAAGGGATTCTGCAAAAGCAAGAGTCGCCAGCCGAACCGGCCCAACGCAATTTTAGATACCGCCAAAAGAGCGGCGACATCCAGCATAGCTACATCGCTTTTGGTTTTCATACCCCCGAAGTATTCCATCCGGATTCATACGCGGTGGAGATTTTGGCATTTGTTCTCGGCCGCGGTCGAAGCTCACGCCTCTATCAGCATGTCAAACAACGAAGCAATCTCGTGAATACGATTTCTGCCGCCAATTATGAGCTGAGGGATTTGGGTATGTTGCTAATTGAGGCGAATGCAAAACCTAAAAATATGGAGCAAGCAGAGGTGGCTATCCTTGACCAAATAAAAAGGCTGAAAACCGAACCCCTCACCGATGAAGAGCTTTCGAAAGCAAGGAACGTGTTGGATTCCATGTATACATTTAGCATGGACTCGGTTGCTGGCCAGGCCAATATCCTGGCTACTTACGAAGCCTTAGGCGATTACCATTACGCCGAAGAGTATTTAAACAATTTGTACCAGGTCACGAAGACCGATGTGCTGGCAGCGGCAAATAAATACTTGAATGTGAGCAACTGCAGTCTCTTAGAATATGTGCCAAAAGATGTCCATATCAAATTTATTCCTGAGGATGAGAAAGTCTCCGATTATGAAAAAGTTCTTGGGCATGAGATTTTGGATCAAAAACATGAGCAGGGAGATTCCCAGGAATCNNTTCTTCCAAATGGCATGACGCTTTTGGTTAAAGAAATCCACCAGTTGCCGCTGGTGTCAACCGGGTTCTTCTCCCGAAGCGGCCGAATACATGAGAATCCTGAAATCGCTGGAATTACCGGATTGACGCTTCGAACGTCCCTGAAAGGAACACGCAATCTTACCGCCGAAGAGATTGCACTCGAAATTGAGCGTTTAGGCTCCGGCATTCATTATTCAAACGATTCTGATTATTTGGGTTATTCAATGAATATCCTGTCAAAAAATTTCGTTTCGGGATTCGAGATTTTGACGGATATAATTTTGGAACCGACGTTTCCACAAGAAGAACTCGATAAGGAAAAAGAAAACACCTTGAATGCAATCCTTCAGGAAAAGGATGACATGTTTCGCTATCCTTTGACATTGTTTTACAAAGCGTTTTTCAAGGACCACGCGTACGGCATCTCTTCTAACGGTGAACCTGACGTGATAAAGAGTCTTGGCCGGGAGAGGTTACAAGTGTGGCACAAGAGGATTTTAGATCCGAAAAGTCTCTTTGTGGTCGTGGTTGGAGATGTTCAATCAGACAGGGTTCGGGAGCTGATAGAGGAACGTTTCAATGAACTTAGATCAGCGAACGAAGCCCCTGTTCAAAATGCAGACATTCAAAGCCCCGTCGGAATTGAAGAAAACTCCGATCGACGAGATAAGGAGCAAACATCTTTAGCGCTTGGATTTGTCGGTCCCAAATACTCGGATAACGAATATTACGCGTTAACGGTTTTACAAAATGCGCTTTCCGGATTGGGCGGGCGCCTATTTGAAGAATTACGCGGACGGCAGAGTCTTGCTTATACAGTTGCTGCGTTCCTTCTCGATCGACTGCACGGAGGTTCCTTCGTCTCATACATTGCAACATCTCCGCAAAATGAGCAAGTGGCCAGGGAGGGGTTACTGCGCGAATTTGAAAAATTGGCGAAAGAACCCATCAGTGAAAAAGAACTAACAGGCGCAATCCAATATACGATAGGAAGCCACGAAATCGGTTTGGAAACAAATCGCGCAAAAATGTTCCATTACGCTCATGATGAAATAATGGGCAAGGGGTTTGAGAATGTACATGAGTATGAACAGAGAATTAAAAACGTAACCGCCGAGGATATTCTCAGTGCTGTTCAAAACTATTTTGATTTAGAAAACTATGCACTAGGGATCGTTCGTGGGAAAACGGCGGAATAGTATTTTCCTTCTCTGATGGGAGACCTTCGAGTCGGCAAAAAACTTTGCCTATCCCAGCATTACTGTCTCTACAGTGGGTGAGATTCTTTCTTTCTGTTCCAACTGCGCCGGGTTAGGATTTAATTTGAACTTCCTGTCAAGGTAGCGGACGCCCAATAGAATGGGTGCGGAATGGATTCATGTATGGCGCTTTTTTCCAGCGCGCGAATGGTCTCCAATTGAGCACGCCGCAATGCTTCGACTTTGTTGAGTTTTTTGTTCAACCAGTTGTTGAAAAAGGCCAAGGTTAGACGTTTGGCCATTTTATCGTCGATTTGCCAAAGGTTGGCGATCACGCTATTGGCGCCAGCAATCATAAACGCTCTCTGCATGCCTACAATTCCCTCGCCACGAAACAGCTTGCCCGAAGCGGTTTCACAAGCAGATAAAAACACCAGGTCCACGTCGTTTAATCTGAGTTGCTGGATTTCGCGAACCATCAAATAGCCGTCGGTTTCCGTCGTGTCAACATCGGTAGAATCTCGGCAGAGGATGAGGGAAGAGTGATAAGGGTTCTTCTCGTTGATGCTGCTGTGAATCGAGAATAAAATTGCAAGATGAGACTTTATCATCTTTTCACGAACCTGCTCTTCGGTTGCATCGTTTCCAACCAAAGCCGTCGAGCCTTTACGCAACCTCGATACCTCTATCGCTTCTGATTCTGCATGCCTTAACCCGGCCTGATTCAAGCCAATGGCCAAAAGTCCGCGTTCGGGCCGGGCGCTCTCCTCCTTTTTTAAGCTCTGCGAAAGGATTTCGGCACTGGGCATCATGCCAATGGCGAATTTATCGATCAGATAGTTGCCCTCGGTTGTGATGAGCGATGAAAAAGGCAAGTGGTACAGGGTTTCATCCGGAATGAAATAAACCAATTTGGCCTGTGCCAGATATTTGCTGACCGGTGCAATTAGGTTGTCGAAGAGTTGGCGTCCCAAGATTCGGGTTCTCTGAAACGTTGAATCTTGATTTTGAGAGACGTTATCAGGCTCGATGCATCGGCGAAAGTCCGCAATCCATTCTTCAATTTGGGCTCGGCTCAGAGTCAGCTTAACGGCATTTACGCTGTTCTTATCGACGGTCCAAATCAACAGGTGCTGGTCCGTAATTTCATATTCGACAAAGCTCGCGTCTTTCTCTAGACTTTGTTGCAAGTCCCTGATGTCGATTGTTCCGGTTCGTTCGGCGGACAGGTTGAGCAAGGGTAGGGCCAAGGTCGAGGCCAGCGTTTGTTTCACCGGCTGAACCGTGCTGTTGTCTCGCAGGAGCAGTTTCAAAGCCTGTGCCCGTTCTTGTTCGGCGTAAGCCAATGCCGCCAGTGTATCCTGCTTGGCAAATTGCAGCAGAACCATGTCTTCAAAAATGGGCTGAATCTTTTGTGAGAAGTTTGAACGTGCCTCATCATCCGTCAGTCCCCCTGCTACGGTTTCAACCGGTGAAATGGATTTCTTTAAATGCTGCTCGGCTTCGGCAATCTTCTTTTGATCTCGATAAACTCGAGCCAAATAAAATTCGCTTTCCCAACGATGCCCAAATTTGGGAATGTCATTGCCTAACTCGATGGCCTTCTCCAGGATATCCAATGCGCTTGCATGATTTCCCATTCTTCTGTAGGTTTCTCCAATCATATTCAGCGCGTCGATCTGGCGAACCAGCAGCTTCTCCTTTCTGAAGTGTTCAAGTGCATTTTCATATGAGTCAAGCGCATTCTGCCATTCCTCGAGCTGAAGCTCAAGCGTCCCGGCATTCATGTAGGCATCCGCTTCCCTTAAGCCGTAATCAAATCGAGCGAGGTGGTCCAGAGCTTGGTCGACACATATTTTTGCTGAATCAATTTTGTCCATCATCAGATAGATTTGAGCCTTGTGCGACCAGATTGACGCGATCGAGAACGGCGCTCCGGTGTTTTGTGCAAGCAAAAGGGCCTGATCTTGATATTTAAAAGCCTCTGAATAGTCCCCAAGATCAAACGACAGCATTCCGAGGTTGATGAGTGATACAATTTCATTGTTTCTATCCCTTAATTCTTTTGCCAGTCTTAGGCTCTCTAAATAGGATTTTTTTGCGTCAGGATAGAGCGCCATTTCTTGCTGAACCAATCCCAGGCCGAGCAGATAATAAATTCGTCTAAAGGAATTCCCTGCTTCTTGAAGTAAATCATCGTAGATGAGCAGAGCCAAATCCAATTGTCCCATTCTTCTATGGACGACGGCAAATCGTTCGGATATGTAAGGTAGCCAACCCTGGTGATTGAACTTCACAAACAGATCCTGTGCAATTTTAAATTCATCGAGCGCACGTTGGAATCGGCCTTGATCGATCAAGATATTTCCCATGTAATAATGAACGACTGCGTCGTAAAGCTCGTGTCCAAACTCCTGTGCTTCGTCGGCCAGGTAGTTCCCCAATGCGAGGCCGGAGTTGGTCAGGCCAAATTTTTCGTAAAGAACGAACAAAAATCTGGTATAAAATTCCAGTTTCCGTTTCCGGTCATGAATTTGTTTTGCCAACTTAATTCCGGAGCCAATGAATTTGAGCGAGTTTTCAGGTTCTGAGCGCAACATGCGGTGCGCTTTCCCAAAATACTGCTCCACTTTCAGCTTCTTTATGAGATCCGGCGGCTCCAACTGACGGTAGAAATTGAGTTGCGATAAAAGAAAATCGTGATTCAAGTAATGAGCGAACAGGTTTGCAAGCCATTTTGCCGCTTCGAAATAATGGCTTATCTTTTCGATTTGCTCGGGCTGATAGCACCTTAAAAAAACTGTTTGGTCAAGCAGTTCAAAAAACAATTTGTGCAATTTAGCTTTGTTTTCTGCAAAAAAGGTTTCAATGTCAGAAGACGTGCCCTGGCGCTTCAGATTCTCAACTTTTCTCAACATCGAATCCTCGGTAATAAATGTGAGGCTCGTGAGGGTACTGTCCAACTGTGATCTTTGGGTACCCGGGAGTTGGTGGTCCTCTAAATAGAGAATCAATTCGTCGACGAGCTCGGGTCTTTCAGTCTCGCTTAAATTCCCGGAAGCAAACCTCTTTTCAAAGTCTTCAAGACTGCTTGGCTTGCGAGCCAGTCTGAAAAACACAAGGAGGGCAACGGCGACGAGTACGGCTATGGCAATGCTCTTTTTCAACATGTTGAAAGCGCTAGTTTAGGGAGAAAACTTGGTCACATTTCCACTGAATGTTTGTTACACAGACATTTGCATTAGGCAATGTCTTGATTGTGAAAAAACGTTGTTGCCAATGGTTAATGTATTTAAAAAATATACAGGATTAAGCCATATTAGCAAGCATAAATTTGAAGTTGCATTTTGCTTTGAATTAATGCTTTAGTTTGAACACGGAGTCGTCGAGCGGTGGAGGAACATTGAGTTTTTATCCTTTATAATTTTTGCCGAAAGGAGCCGGGACGCCTTATAGAGATTTGCATGAAAAGATCATCAGGCCGCCATGGAAGTGTACCGGCATCTTGGGCCAGGGCTTTTGGGATCTACCTATCATTCGGTACTGGCCCTGAATGTAATCTTGATGACCTTCTATCTATAGAGCACAGGTGTTGTCCTGCATACGTCATACTGGCATCGAGGTTGGCCTTCTAACAACTTTCATATTGAAAGACTGGTCGTTGGAGTGGAGCGATTGATGAGAAGTTAGAATGACAGACATAAGTACTTTATCCGTACTACAAACCTGCAACATTGTGTTTTTTTGGCAACGTTTTTAGCCACGGATTTACACTGATGGAACACGGATTTGGTTTTCAGCTTTTTGAACGGACTGTTTTGCAACTGCTTGAAGGCATTTTGCAAATTGTCTTCACAACAACCAATTCAAAAATCCGTGTGCATCCGTGGCTCAGACTTCAAGGGGCCTTTGGTTGCGGCTCCGCTGCGTTGTGAGACTCCGCAAACTCGGTTTCTCCGTGTTGACAGGAGCTTTTGATCTTCCGCTCAGTCTATTCATTTGGTCCAGGTTGTCCGGTTAAGTTGGGGGAGAAGTTTGCGAAGTTTTAAGGGTGAGTCAAAAAAATCCCCAATTCAGTTGCCACACCCTGTGGACACGAAAATTGGGGATTTAATTAATAGAGCCGAGTTGAGCCCAGTTAGACCGTTCGATTCGGTTCCGGACCGGGACCGTCGCGAGGGTCTTCCTGGTCGTACGTCACGAAGATTTCAAGATTGCCATTCACCATGTCGTCCTCCTTCTCTGTTTGAAAAACTACATATGATCTTTGTCATGTTTTACCCTTTTGATGAGTGTCGGGTCAAGCCCAAGAGTTTCTGTCTTGATTTGATAGGCCAACTTGTGATAACGTTTGGCGTCCGGATCGGTGTCGCCCGCTTTGAGACGCTGCAGGTCTCCCAGGCTTGACAGGGCGGCAGCTTGGTTAGCAACGTAGTTAACTTGGTTGGCAATTTCCAGAGCCCGTTTAAAGTAATCCTCCGCTAATTGAGAGGTCGCGTCTTGTCCCGAACCGGATGGGTTTAGAGCTGTCTCATATTGAATGAGCCCCAAGCCAATGTAACACCTCACTTCATTTTTCGAAACCAGCCATGGTTTGATCTCTTCGGTTGCGCCTATGGTTAAAGAATCTTCATAGTGTTGTTGCGCCAGGTTGAGTTTGTTCAGATTCTTGCACGCCAGGCCCAATCGCTCATATAATGTCATCTGTGCGTAGGGAAAGCCGGCTTGAATGGCCCATTCTATCCCTCCCTCGAATTCCTCTTTAGCCGCTTGTGGATTTTCGAGATCCAGCCAAATGTTGCCATTATGGAAATGGGTCCAGCCTGCGAGTGCATGGTAATTCGGGGATTCCGAGAGTAAATACTTTCCCAGGCTCATAGCGACATGAGGACAGTTTTCGATTTCATAAAGCACGTACTGACATTTGGCATGTAGGTCCAAGAGACGCTTGGTGTCGTTGTTGGAATCCGCTAACGAAAGCCCGGTACCAATCAAAGCGATTCCCCGGTTCCGATCGTTTGCCACTGTCTGATTGACCAACTCATAGCACCGGTCAGTTTTGAGCTTTTTCTTTAAGGCTGCGCTGTCCAGCTTAATCGCGTAGTCATACTGATTTGTGATGAATGAGTTGTTCAGAATGTTGGCAATTTTCTTTGCCTTGGAAAAATGTGAGTTTGAAACATCAGAATCCTGTTTGAATCGGGAATATAGTGCGTGACTGATCAAATCAAAAAACGACTCTTCAAGATCGTTGACAGAATAAAGGTCGCTGATCGGTCTGTTTGACAAGTCAACCGCGATTTTTGAGTGCCACTTTTGCAGAAAATGTTCATTCATTTCGTCGTCCGTAGGATCCCTTCCCTTCCGTTCGAGAAAATAGGCCTTCGCAATGGACGCTGCATCCCGTTTCTTCCCCTCGAAGTCCATCGAGGTTTTCAGTTCAGATTCAAGGGCATCTAAATCTATCGAGGTAGCCATTTGAAATCCCTCCTCTTTATTTAGAAAATTTTTGAAAGATTTGAGAAAAGCTCAGGGGAAATTGCCTCTCTATTCATATAAGACAACAAAATCATAACTTAACTCTCAAACTAATGGTCCAAAATTCTGTTTAAATTGGTTCAAGTCGATAATGGGGCTGTTCGGATTTGCACAATCCGTATTCCGTCGTTGGCATAATGAAACAAAGCAAACTGCTCNNGGACCTGGTATATTTTTTGCTGAAATAAATTGACACTAGATGCAGGTTTGATAAACAGAATGAAACTGACTCCTATTTAAGAAGGAGGTATATAAAATGGGCGAAAGAAAATTTAAGCAGTCAGACTATATGTCGTTGCAGCTTATGGAAATAGAGAGTTTTCGTATGGCGTTGTCGCATCAAAGCGAAGAAAACGTGTCGTTTCAGGATGCGGTGGTTTTGTGGATCGCTCAAGGTTATGCAGATGAGTTTCGGACCCAATACATGAAAAATAAAGGCGAAGCAGAACCCGCCACTGCTTAGCGATTCGTGATATGAAGCGCGAGAACATTCTTGAGAAAAGTAAAATAACCTTAACTGTACTGGCCGAGACCAAAGACTTGATCCTGGCCACGAAAACAAGTCGTCAGGTGGATCTTGCTTTTTTTGAAGGTTTGGCGATTTATTTGTCGAACGGATATTTGAGAGCATCCGAACCACCACGGCTTACACGCGTAAAACCGGACGTTTTAGTTTAACAAGATCTGAGAAAAATCTAGACTGTGCGATGCAGCCGCTCGAAACTTCAGGGCGGCTTTTTTTTGGCATGGAGTTGGCAGGTGGGAATAATACCAATTTTAACAAGTATATTTTGTAGCCTTTGTTAATTGTGTTAACATAATTTGTTGAATTATGAAATAAATCACTGGATTATTTTGGTTTTTTGGAGTATATTGATAAAATGTCCATCTTACTCTGTACTCCCTTAAGGAGGTAATCTCATGCGAGGCAAAGTTTCTTGGTCAAGGTTGGCCCAGGTTTGTGTGTTAATTTTAATGGTTTTCGCGAGTTCGAGCGCTTTCGCTCAATTCGGTGACTATTTCGGATTTGGGAAGAATAAAGTTCATTATAAATCGTTCGACTGGTCCGTAATTCACACAGAGCATTTCGATATCCACTTTTACAAAGAAGAACGACAAGCCGCAATGGATGCTGCTGAGATCGCCGAGAGATCATATGCATATTTATCCGAGATTTTAGATTATAAATTCAAGCAGAAAATACCTCTTTTGCTCTATGCCTCGCATAACGATTTTCAGCAAACGAACGCGATTCAAAGCTACATTAGTGAAGGCACGCAGGGCGTGACTGAATCGCTAAAAGGTCGAATGATTCTGCCTATCACGGGTTCTTATGCACAATTTATCCATGTACTGACACACGAAATGGTACATGCGTTCCAGTTTGATATTCTGCTTGCCGAGGGTGCAACAGATATGGTTCGGCGGTTCAATCCACCACTCTGGTTTATCGAGGGCATGGCGGAGTACTTGTCGGTCGGCATGGACAACATCACAAGAATGTGGATGCGTGATGCTGTCCTAAACAATATGCTTTTATCCATACCCGAAATGGCGTACGTGAATGACATCCGCGTTTATCGGATGGGACAGGCGATTTGGTACTATGTTGGGGAACGCTACGGAAAAGAGGTGGTTGGACGGATATTCAAAACCGCCCGTGCAACTGGAGACTTGAATCGTGCCTTCAAGGCTCATACAGGATTGGATTTGGTTGAGCTGTCCAAACGCTGGCAAGAAGATGCACGGGTACGTTATCTGCCAGGCGAGGTCGTGCTCAAGAAACCCGAAGAAGTGGCGGATCCGATTCTTGATCCCTGCAAAGATTGCACACGCATTAATATCGTTCCTGCGATTTCTCCCGACGGTACAGACTTGGCGTATATCGGCGATAAGAACTTTGCGCTAAACATGTTTTTGCGCGATTTAGAAAAAGAGGATGAAGTACACAAAATCGTTCGAAGCGGGAGTAGCCAGAGTTACGAGATACTGAGATATTTTGATACATCCATGAACTGGTCGCCGGATGGAAAGCACTTTTCCTTTGTCGCAAAAGCCGGCGGCAACGACGCCATATATATCGTGAATGCCGAGAAACGAAAAGTGGTTAAGAAACTGGCCTTCAAGGGGTTAACCGGCATGGCGGCGCCGAGTTGGTCCCCAAATGGGGATCGCCTGGTGTTTTCAGGTTTGAGTGGGGGAATTTCTGATTTGTACTTGGTGAGTGCCGATGGGACAAATTTAGTGCAACTCACGGACGATAGATTCTCATACTTGCATCCCCAATGGTCCCCGGATGGTAAGAAGATCGCTTTTACCACAGATCGTGGACCCAACACGGATATNNGAGAAGTAGAACTTCTCACCGAGACGGGTGGCAATCACATCAATCCGACGTGGACTGCAGATGGAAATGAAGTCTTTTTCGTGTCGGATATGTCGGGCATCCCCAATATTTATTCGATTGACGTTCAGACTCGGGATCTTTATAGAATTACGAATTTTATCACGGGTGTCGCGGGGATCATTACGGAGAGCCCGGCAATCAGTCTGGCGCGTGATACGGGACGGTTAGCTTTCAGTGCGTTTTCCAATGCCGGCTGGTACATTTATACCTTAGACGATTACGAGAAAGAGAAAATTGAATTTCCGGGTGTTCCTGTTTTGGAGACCCTGGGAGATCCAAATGACAAATATCATGAATACTCCTTAGCAGATAGCGCGGAGTTCTCAGTGTCGGATTACAAGTCCGAACTTTCACCCGATTTGATTGTCGGGGGTGGCGCTTTCGCTACAAATGTGGGTTTCGCCGGACAATCGGCTTTCTTGTTCAGCGACATGCTCGGGGACAAGACATTGATATTGCAAGCGGCACTTTTTGGCGATCCGCTTGAATCCACGATTATTGCGACTTATTATAATCAGCAACGTCGGCTGAACTGGGCCATTTCGGGATTTCAGTTCCGTGATGATTTTGGCATCTTTACAGCTTCTAACGAAGCAGCTTTTGTGAGCCAAATATTTCGAGGTGTCGGAGGTGCCGCGTCGTTGCCGTTCAACACCTTTACAAGATTGGAGTTCGGATCAAATCTCTATTTTGTAAATAGCGATGTTGTGCGCTTTAATTTCTTCACTGCTGATACGGAAACCGAGGACTTCGATAATGCCATATTCGGAAATGTCAGTGCAGCGCTGGTCCGAGATACGGCGTTCTGGGGTTTTGCCCATCCGATCTCCGGCACCCGCGCGCGTTTCTCCGTTCAACAAAATCTGGGTGACTTGCAATATACAACGCTGCTGGGAGATTACAGAAAGTACTTCGCGATAAGCATCCCAAGATATTCCTTTGCCTATCGCTTGGTAGGCGGGACGAATTTTGGTCCAGATCCGCGGCGTTTTAGCATCGGAGGGCCTTTTACGTTCAGGGGGGTGGATTTCGGAGATTTAAGGGGAACCAGAGTGTTCTTTCAAAATATGGAATTCAGATTCCCTCTGTTCCCATTTCTACCCATGCAGTATGATTTCTTAACTGCACTTGTCTTTTTTGATGTCGCG
>JAABYK010000444.1:15266-24970 GCA_011775825.1 Candidatus Zhuqueibacterota bacterium
TTTCCATTGAAACGCGAGAAGGATCCATTTACGGGTCGAGCTCTGGCGCCAAAGACGTTCTTTTCAATCGGTGTTGATTATTAGGAAGTTAGATTATAGAGAAATTGAGCATTTTTTTCTTCAAAACTAAGAAACTCTTTTGCGATTAGTGCGTAACAGTGCTTAAATTTTTAATAAACTAGAGAACGGATTCTTTTATTTAAGACACGGAGGTCTGAAAGGGATTTCACATTAAAGAACCAAAAATTGGGAGGGAGTGTTTGAACAACAAGTCTAAAACATCTTACGTTGTCGGAGGTGTTATCTTAATCTCTGTTTTTGTTACTCATCAAATCTTTTTGCATGAACAGTTGAATAGATACGCATCACGTTTGGAGAATCGAGTCAATCACTTACGGTCGTATGTGAAGATAGATAATATGAGAAATGACAACATCAATCGAGTTCTATCGGTTCTGAATAATTTTAATGACAGCTTGTCTGCAGAAACAAAATATGCGATTGCATCTGAGATCAGTGAGGCAAGCATGAAATATGAGAATCTGGATGTGAACTTGATCTGTGCGACCATCACTCATGAATCGGCGTTGACGTGGCATCCGAGGGTCGTTTCTCCGGCCGGCGCCTTAGGGCTCATGCAAGTCATGCCCGAAACCGGCAGATTTTTGGCAAAAATCGAAGGTCTCGAATGGAATAGTCCGGAAGAGGTTCTGTTCGATCCGGTGCTGAATATTCGATTGGGAAGTCGATACTTGTCCAGTTTGATTGAACTGTATGACGTCGACGGAGGCTTGGCAGCTTACAATGGCGGAGGGAAACGAGCCGAGTTGTGGATCGCGCGGAACCGAGCCGATGGCATCTTGTATTATGAAACTCAGAATTATGTGCCAGCAGTCTTGTCGCTGTATAAGCAGTTCCAAAATTGACGCTTTGGAATCAGAAAGAACTTTAAACAAAAGCCCGGTCTTTTAAAATTGATCGGGCTTTTTTGTTTGCAGTTGTGCTAAATTGACCACAAAAAGCCCACCATTTCCTTCAAAACAGATTTTACTGCTGTTGGGTGACAGAGTGAACTGCTCGTCGCTGCATTCAACTCCCAACTTAATTGGCTTGCCCCCTAAATCAACTTTCCAAAGCGTAGTATCCCTCATGAAAATAATTCGACGATTATCTGCGAATGCAAATCTATCGGATAAGACGCTTCGTTCCTCTGAATCTGCCAGTAGAGTCTCTTGTCCTGTAAGCAAACTCAGGGAAACCAATCTCGTTGCGAAGATTGTTTTCTGGCGGCGGTGAGCAGGCTGACTATCAAAGGATGAATAGGCTAATGTAAGCTTGTCTGGTGACAGCTCGACATACCGACAATTCTTAACCATTGGACCATCGAATAGGACCGTTTTTCCTGCGGAATTGAGGTCGTATTTCCACACTTCGTAAGCGAAATCTAAGGAATGGTTCATGTCTCTATAGGTGGAAAGAAACAGCAATTCGTCGTCATCAATCCAATCGACGAGGCGGTTCGTTTTGTCTGAATTGGACGGATCGAGTACTTTCTTTGAATGTACAGATATGATTTGAACCTTCTGAATTTTATCGGAATCCGGTGTCGGGGGACCATAATTAGCATTGAATGCGATATATTGCCCGTTTGGACTCCATCTTAGATTTGAAATTTTGAATTCAGCGAAACTGTCTTGCCGAAAGATTCCTCGAAGGTTTGCGCCGTTCTTGTTAACAATGTACAAATTCTCGACATATTCCCAATTGTCAGCGATTTCCCGTGCAACAAAAGCAATTTTGTCCGCCGAGGGCGACCAGGCGAACGTAGACAAGACTTCGCGTCTATCATCACTCACGATAATTTTTGAAGCATACCCGCCACCCGTGCCCACTGTGTAAATCCCGGAGACGCCATTTTCACTCTTGAAGAAGGCAATTTCACGGCCATTTGGGGACCAACTTGGAAAGCTGCATGTGTTCTCACTTGTCAATTGTTTTTTCTGAATTTCCAAAGTGTCAAGAGTATCTTTTGTTGAAGTGGTTGCGGCCGGTGTCTCGGGCGGCTCCGTCTCAATGAGCACAAAAGCTTCCGAATAGCCGGACTCTCGAACCTCGGTCAAAAATTCGTCGGCCTGTTTTCTGGTCAAAAAAGGCCCAACGCGAATTCGATAAATCGTCCCTTGCTCTTCACTTGAATTTGAGCTCACGTAAGCAGGTAAATCCGTCTGCAGGAGTTGCGTCTTTAATTTTTCCGCATTTTGCCGTTCGTAGAAGGCCGCCACCTGGATGGCAAACTGTGTTTCGCTCGTACTTTTGACCTGTGTGGAATCTTCATGATTCGCCGACGTCTGAATGGTCTGTGAGGAGGATTCATCATCCCCACTACAACTCATGACCAAAAACAATGATAGCAGGCAAAAGAGATATGTTTTTCGCATAGATTAAGATTTATCCTGGATGGAATTGATATTATTGTACTTGCAAACCCATCCCAGGTTTCCATGGTATTAAACACCCATCAAGATTTCATTTTAGTGAGAGATGCAAAGATGTCGCAGAAAACAAAAAAATAGTCAGTTCCATTTAGCTGTTTGATTGCAGCCCGCCCTTATTCTGTCTGACACAATCATTATCAAAGTAGTTTTGCTTTACTTGATTTTCTTCCGCCAGATCAGTAGATTGATCATTGCGTTTGCAACAAGCGCCTCAGTTTCATCCAAGAATCGGATTGAACTAAATCAACGGCGGATAACCATTTAGCTGGAAAGTTACCATGAGTTCTATCGGAACAATTAGCGTCAAAGACATCAATTTTGCTCGCGATCAGATAAAGCGTCACATCTATCTCACCCCGTTAGAACCGTCGCCACAACTTTCGCATGAGTTCAGTGCAGAAATCCATTTCAAACTCGAGAATTGGCAGAGGACCGGTTCATTTAAACTTCGCGGCGCCTTGAATAAAATGCTTTCTTTATCGGAAGAAGAAAGAAACGTGGGCGTGGTAACCGCCTCGGTGGGCAATCACGGATTAGGCGTGGCTTACGCAGCCAAATTATTCGGGATACCCGGCAAAATTGTGGTGCCTGAAAAGGCTTCCCCAGCCAAGGTTAAAGCTCTCAAAAGTTACGATTTACAATTGATCGAGCATGGACGTGATTATGATGAAGCGGAAGAACATGCTCGCGAGCTGGAAAAAGCGGACGGTCTCATCTTCGTTCACGCTTTTAGCGATCCGCCGATTATTGCAGGCCAGGGCACCGTCGGCCTGGAAATCATGGAAGCGCTGCCCGACGTGCACACAATTGTGGTTCCCGTTGGCGGCGGCGGTTTGGTCTGCGGCGTTGCGATTGCAGTGAAGTCTATGAATCCGGCAGTGAACGTTATTGGCGTACAGTCCGAAGCATCGCCTGCCATGGTCAATTCAATCCGCGCGGGTAAGGTCGTCGAGACGCCCATCGAGGAGACCGTTGCGGATGGATTGGCCGGCCGTTTTGTTACTGAACTGACGCTTAAGATGGTGCAGGATTACGTCGATGATGTTGTGCTCGTTTCCGAAGATGCCATCAAGAAGGCCATGAAGATGATCGTAGAATCGGAACACATGCTTGTTGAAGCCTCGGCAGCGGTAGGCGTTGCCGCGTTCTTAGAGCAAAAAATCGGGGCAACTCCAAAATGCGCGATAATCCTTACAGGTAGGAACGTCGATGTCACGGTTCTGAAAAGGATATTGTGACATTTTTGCTTGACATTTAAGATTCTGAAAGTTAGATTATTTCAAGTCATTTCTCAATATTCTGCAATCTTATCCTTGAGAATGTATACGTTCAATGCTTTGGTTGATTTTTCTTAGTTTAATAAAATCCTTGGCTTAAAGGAGGAGAAAAATGGTCCCAAAACTCGTAACCATAGAACGGCACATCAGCGAGACCCAACGCAAGTTTCCGCAAGCCACCGGTGAGTTCTCCGCATTATTAAATGACATTGCCTTGGCAGCCAAAATCATCTCGAGGGAGGTCAACAAGGCCGGACTTGTGGACGTGCTGGGCTTTACCGGAGAAACGAATGTTCATGGGGAACAAGTCCAGAAACTGGATGAGTACGCGGATGCGATCGTCTTTAAAGCTCTGGATCATACCGGACGTCTTTGTGTCATGGCGTCAGAAGAGCGAGAGGATATCATTCCGATTCCGGAGAAATTTCCTTCTGGCAAATACGCACTGCTCTACGATCCCCTGGATGGCTCTTCAAATATAGATGCGAACGTGAGCATTGGCACGATTTTTTCTATCTATCGTAAGATTTCTGGCGGTGAACGGGGGTTGTTGGAAGATTGCCTTCAAAAAGGTGTCGAGCAAGTGGCGGCGGGCTATGTGATCTACGGATCCTCAACGATGCTGGTATTTACAACCGGTAATGGCGTTTCCGGATTTACCTACGATCCGAGTGTGGGTGAGTTTTTGCTTTCTCATGAAAACATAAAGATTCCGAAACGCGGTAAGATATACAGCGTCAATGAGGGCTACTATGATCGTTGGGATGAGGGTATGAAGAAGTACATCACGCACTTAAAACAATCGGACAAAGAAACAAATCGCCCCTATTCCGCGCGCTATATCGGCTCTCTCGTGGCGGACTTTCACAGAAACCTGCTTTACGGCGGCATTTTTCTTTATCCCGCAGATGAGAAGAATCCGAAGGGCAAGCTACGACTTATGTATGAAGCAAATCCATTGGGTTTCATCGTTGAACAAGCTGGAGGATACGCAAGCGACGGCCAAAGAAGGGTTCTGGAGATTGAACCGGAAGACATTCATCAACGTACTCCGCTGATCATTGGCAGCCATGATGACGTGAAAGAAGCTGAGGAATTTCTTCAAAACAAACGATAAGGTCGGTTCAGACTTTGTGCCAGAAGAGCCTCTCCGGCGAAACTCGGAGAGGCTTTTTGCGTTTTATTGTATTAATTTGTTCGGCGGGTATTCATTCCCCTCAAAAACCTTCATCGCTACCGAATGTGAGCTCATGCGAAAGAACAAAAACAAGCTTTTCGGAATCACACTTTCAATTTTGATAATCTTATCTGTTCTTTTTTTACAGTCGTTTGATTCTGGCGACTCCAATACCACAACTGATGATGATCGCTGGCCCACCAGAAGAGAGCTGTTTAGAAAAATTCGTGAAATCAGAAAAATAGTGCTTGTGTACGGGACAGGCAATCCCGAAACCGCCTCGGTTTACCGAGATTACGCTGAAGGCCGCGCCCGCAAAAGCTCTTGGTTAGAAATTGTGGCAAAACCCGACACGGCTGTTTCCAAGAATGATATTGAGTCCCTGCCCATTTCGTTGATTGGCACTCCGGATTCAAACAGTTTGCTGCGGCGAGTGCAGGGTACCCTTCCCATAAACATCGAACACGGTCGAATTTCTGTTGAAAATATCATCTCATTGCGAGACGAAGATGTTTACCACTTATCCTCTTATCCCAATCCCTTGAATCCTTCCCTGTCCATTTCCGTGACGACCGGCAACAGCGACAAGAGCATTGTCGAGTTCCTGTCAGAATATGAAGGGAGCTATTTTCCCGGAGGCGAGTTTGGGGTCTATCGGAATGGCGAACGGATTGTACTTGGCTTTTTCAATCAGGGTGGCGGTCGGCCCTGGACGATAAATCAGGAGAGCACTCGCAATTATTTGGAGACCCTGCATCACCTCACTCAAACCAGACATTACAGGTTGATCTATCACGGCAAGAATCTATCCGCAGAGAAGATTCGAGACCTTGCACAACAGCAGGAAACGAGAGCCGCACGGCTGCTGAGTGTTTTTGCAGATGCCGGCATCGACACATCCAATCTGCCTAAAATAGAATGTCATCTTTACGAAACTCTGGAAGACAAGGGACTGATCACACGCAACACCGACTTGTCGCATTTCGATGCAGACAAATTTCAGGTTCACGCTATTTTTAATGATGAATTGACCGGTGACACCTTCTTTGCCGATGCGCAGCTTTTGATAACCAAGTTGCTGGGAACCTGGGCGTCCCCGGCTTTGAGAGATGGACTCGCCATGAGCTTTTCTGAAGGATGGGGGAAGAGGGGATACGAATACTGGGCGAAGCTTTTTTTCGAAACGGACGACATTTCACCATTGAATGAATTGCTTGACTCCAATGTCTACAGAAGAGAGTCATACCTCTTCATGCGGCCTCTGGCAGGCAGCTTTGTCGATTTCTTAATTCGAGAGTACGGCTGGCTGAAATTTCTGGAATTATACAAAAAGTGGCCGGAGTCCGGATTGCCAAAATTCAGCCTGGGTAAGATAAACCCGGAGCAATTAGAAAAGGGCTGGTTGGCTCATTTGGAGAATCTAAAAGTGAATCCTGAAACCAATGGCCAGTCTGAACTAGTAGGATTCCAAAAAGGATTTTGTTACGCGCATGAAGGTTACCAAATCTACAACGGGTACCTTTCTCGAAAATCTTTTGAATCGTTAAAAAAGCTGCGCTCTCTGGGAACGGAATGGATTTCTTTGTCTCCGTTTGGTTATTTGAGACGACCAAATCAGTCGGAGCCATTCCGGTTTTCATTCGGACCGGGCTCAGAAAACGATGAAAGTCTCATCACAGCCACAATGTATGCCAGGGAATTGGGCATGGGAGTGATGCTTAAACCGCACGTTTTGATGTGGGGACCGCATTGGGGCTGGCCCGGAGATGTCAACATGGAGAGCGAGGCGGGTTGGCAGAAATTCTTCAAATACTACTACAAATGGATTCGCCATTACGCTTTGCTCGCCGAGATGTATGATCTGGACATTTTGTGCATCGGAGTGGAATTGATGCAGACCACTCGTGACCATCAAGACGAGTGGCGAGACATCATCGCCAAAATCCGCCAAATCTACCATGGACCATTGGTGTATGCGGCCAATTGGTGGCAAGAGTTCGAGCAAATTACCTTTTGGGAGGAGTTAGACTATATCGGCCTGAATCTCTATTATCCCCTGTCGAAGAAGGATACGGTTACCGTTGATGATTTGAAAAAGGGCATGAGCCAGGGTATCCCAATTATTGAGAAGGTGGTCCGTAAATATGACAAACCCCTGCTCTTAACCGAAGTGGGGTTTACGAGCACTGAAAAACCCTGGAAGACCCCCCACGAAAGAAGGCGCGACGCATCGGCCTACCTGGAACATCAGGTTATGTGTTATCAAGCGATTTTCGAATCGTTCTGGGATCAGGATTGGTTTCATGGGTTTTATTGGTGGAAATGGCCGACTTATTTGGAAGATGGCGGCAAACATCACACTGGCTTCACTCCAAACGGCAAGCCTGCGGAGAAGGTTGTCACGGAATGGTATTCCGAGAAAAAAGTCCCGCAGAAATCGACCACAAGCTATTAGTTCTTCCTTGATTTATACACCCCACCTTTTATATTTACTTACGATTGTGGCAACGCTTCAAGTAGGTGGTTCTATGATTTGAGTGGGTAAGTATAAGCCGCAGATTTACACTGATTGAACAGAGATAAGATAAGTTTAGTTTAGAATGTAGAAGACATAACAGAAGACTATGATTGGTTCGATGTTTGAAGTGTCTAATATTCGCGGCCATGGTTTCTTAGAGAAGGATTATCATAAGGTCTCGACCTGCCAATCAATATATTTAATAGGAGAGTCTGGGAAAGTCGGGATTGAATTATTACGCTGGGAGTATTCCGCGGAAAAGTAGTTGTAGAACTTAATAGAATATAATTTCGCCCGGGCGGAATGGGCTACAATTACTCAATCAATGAAAAACAACGGAGAGGAAAGTAGGATTACTCATCAACTTCGGAAAAGAAAGTAGAATTCAAACACTTCATTTATTAACAAAACATGTGCCCAACTCGATTGGGTATCCGTGTTTTATCAGTATGAATCCGTGGCTAAAGACCCTCATGAGTACTACTTGGCCCACTCTGATCGACATAGAGCCAGGCTGGTCTTTGAGGGCTAAATTAACTCACGGCAAAACCGTCATGTTTAATTATTTTGTCCAATTTTGTCATTTCAGGTTAAGAAAGTATTTTGCTTTTTCATGGTATATTAGTTAGATGATGGTGCTTTCTATGAATAATGGGATTCGTCTCCTCTTCACGGTGGGAGTGCTCATTCTGAGCACGCCAACTTATCCCCAGTCCTCGACGTCGGTTTTGTCAAGTCAGGACATACTTCAACTCTACAAAGATGTAAAAAATCTCAATTTTGACGAATCCAGGGTAGCAAATGTCGAAAACGTGACCTTTGCAAAGGATCGAGCCATCTTTGCCTTCCAAAAGGGTACGTTCTATTTTGTTGAACCCGTTAGGGAACATATCACCGGAGCCATCTTTCTGGGCGAGGGGAGCTTGAGTCTCGATCCCCCGACAGAGATTGAAAGAGCGCAAGTCCGTCGGTTTTTGGAAGCGGACAGCCTGTTGGAGACGTTTTCTGCTGCTTATCTAAGGTTCACCGGCCAAGCTGCACATGACTTGATTAAAGATTTGACCTTCACTCAAGCAGAAATTCCAGACAAAGTGACCGAGTTGCATGAGGAGATTTCGGATTACTTTTTGAAAGAGAGGGGAATTAATCTCGCCAGCGGGGTACTCGGTGACTTGCTCAACGGGGCGGAAGAAGGCCTCTTTTTCGCAGTACTGGAAAAGAAGCAGCCGGAGTTGAACTTTTCCAGCTACCTGGCTTTCATATTCGAACCAAATGCTTCGGAAGAGGTGGCGTTGTTTCAATATTTTCCCAGAAGATCGAAGAAGCCGTTCTACACCGTCTGTTCGTTCCATCGCACGAACGATTATCAAAGCGGCGATGCCTTTTTTAGCACCGTGGAGGAAGACGATGATGCGTTACAGATATCGCACTACAAGATGCAGGTTAAATTGGAAAAAAGTGGCAAGCTAAATACAGAGGCCGAACTCACTTATTCTCCCCTGGTGGATAATTTGCGATTTTTAACCTTCGTTTTGTATCAGGAGCTTGAAGTGGATTCCGTAAACAATGTTCTTGGGGAAACGTTGGCGTTCATTCAAGAAGAAAAAGAAGCGGCATTTTCAGTCATTTTGGATGAACCCCTTTTGCCGCAAACCGAGCAAACACTTACGGTCTACTATTCCGGAGATGCCCTTGAACCGGCCAATGGCAACCTTTTACTTAAAAACAAAGTGTACTGGTATCCGCGCTATGGTTATCTGGTTCCCGCAACCTACGACATCACCTTTGAGTACCCGAGCGATTGGCAAGTCATTTCGGTTGGCGCGAAAATCGAGCGCTGGGAAGATGGGAGCTCAGCGTTTTCTCGCTGGCTCGAGGACACGCCCGCCTTTGGCGCAGCGTTCGCCTTTGGATATTTTGACTCCACCACTTATGATTCGGAAAACGTGCTGCCCATAAAAGTATATTCGTCGCATTCGCGAGCCACCTCCATACGCGCAAAAATCGGCGGCGATGTGGCAAACAGCCTGTATTTTTTTGAAAGCCTTTTGGGTCACTATCCATATAAACATATGAATGTGGTTGAGACTCCGGGGGTGGGCAGTCAGGGGTTCCCCGCACTTTTGTTCCTTACTTCCCATACCTTTGCTCGCGAAATTGAAGGCGTCATGGAAGCGTTGCGCGGCCACGAGGTCGCGCACCAATGGTGGGGGAATCTTGTCGGCTGGGAAACTTAC
>JAABYK010000321.1 GCA_011775825.1 Candidatus Zhuqueibacterota bacterium
TTGTTTATAGAATTCAGACATAAAGTTGAGCTCTATGCACCCAACAATTGTGGCCAGTGTGAAACCTCACCCGGAGTACCCATACTTTTTGATCACAGGCGCACAACGTTCACTGATTCTATCCTGCAATTCCGCGGGCGGTCGGTAACGATTGGTTTTGTAATCAGCCTGGCGCTGGACGTAAGCCTGTAAGGCGGGCAGGGCTTGTTCAAATCCATGCAATTTCAAATGTCTGTACACTGCCTCCATTTCGCCCAAAGGATCGCGGATTAAGTCTTCGTAACGAAGCTGATGGAGTTGACCCGGTTTCAAGAGTGTGCGTCCGTCTTCCAGTTTGCTGTACAGGTAATCAAATGTGTTGAACACTTGTTCCTCAAGGTCGGCGAAATTGGGTTTTTGCAATGCATAAGCGCTCAGGAGCGATCGCAGCATGTGCAGCATCGAGGGAATGACCCGGTAGGGATTTCGGACGATGTGCACGAATTTGGCTTCCGGGAAAAGCTGCGTCAGCAGTTTGATCCGACAGGTGTGAGGCGGGGACTTAAGCACGATCTGTCCGGGATTGCGATAGGTGATGTGCTTGAGAAATCGTACAAAAGTCGTCTTCCATTGCTCAATTGTTGATGTAGAAAACCCGTCTAAACTGAGATATGCCGGCTTCCAGGCATCGCCATTTGGGAAGAGCATTCTTTCATAAGGCGATGGGAGCCCCATAATACATAAGGCAAACTCGTCTTCCTGAGGACGGTCTAATCCCACCGCCATGTTATCCATTGGGCGCTGCTGCGGCAGAAAGAAACTCAGCCAGCGCTTATTGAGGCGTTCCGTCAATAGAAAATGATTCGGTGCAAAACATTGATAGGTGTTCGGATACGTGAATTGCGAGTCCAGAGTGAGCAGTTCATGCAGCAGCGTAGTACCGGTTCGCCAGTGACCGATGATGAAGATGGGAGGACTGGTGAGTTGGAGCCTACGAATTCGGCGGTCGAAAAGTAGGTCCTGCAGTTTACGCAAGGCCGTGTTGTTCAAACTCAGAAGCGAAATAAAGAAGGCGAAGTACCAGCCCGGAAGATGCATGCGGAATCGGTTTTTGGTGAGCGAGCGAAACCAACCCTGAGCATCGAACCCGTACCAGATTCTCGGCGACCCTCCACGGATTCGGGAAAGCACCGTTGGCGACTTTGGTGATGCAGCCTTGCTTTTCTTCTGTTCCAGTACAGTGGGTTCCATCTTTTCAAGAGTTTGGGTTACTGGTTAAGGCGATAATAAAGTTTTCTTCTTGATACGTATGAACTTTGGTGGTTTGACCATTTTCGGTTGCCTGAATGGTCATGTCACCACTTCTCTCAAATGTGATCGCTTCAAAAGCTTTGGGTTTCCCGTTTAGGCCCGTGCCGTTCATTTTGCTGACCGCTTCTTTGGCACACCACAGACGCGTGACCCAGGCCGCTTTTTCCTGTGAGGGCACGTTTGTTAACCAGTCTCGCTCGCGGGAACTGGTGATGGCTTCCACAAATGTGGTGTCTTTTTCAGAGATATATTCCAGGTCGACGCCAATCGATTTAGCGCTGGCCACGGCGAGAGCTCGACCGTGGGAGTGGGCGATGGAGATTTTGGGGACGGAATTGTCGGAGCCAGGATTTCGCACCACCGGTTGGCCCCGGTCATCATTTTCAATAATAAACTCTGCGGGATGCAACATCTCCTCAGTGTTTTCTTCTTTCAACCAAACCCGTACTGCGTCTTTGGCGGCAATGCGTCCGAGAAGCCATTCGCGCTGCCGTTTTGGATGTTCCGCCAATTTGTGAAAGCTCGGCATTTCGTCATGATGCAAAAAATAGCGCGCCAGAGCGTTGATCTCAAAGTCGCGCAAATTTTCGTTGTCGACCGTGTGACAGACGCACCCGTTGGCCAGATTTGAAAGCGACATGGTCTGGCTCAAAACATTGACTGTCGGTTTTCTGGTGAAGGCAAAAAGTCTTGGCCACCAGTAGAAAATCCAATCTTTCCAACCCTGGATGCGCATCCAAACGTTGCCGGCACCGTCTTGCACTTCAATGTTGGCTTGCATGGTTTTGGAGGTCACTTCGGTGATTTCGAGGTACGTCGGTAGCCGCGTGCCGACCGGTGGGGTGTCGCCATAGAGCTCGAGCTTTTGAATGCCAATTGGGAAAATGTATTTCTCCTGCACCTGCGCCCACATGCCG
>JAABYK010000466.1:0-5088 GCA_011775825.1 Candidatus Zhuqueibacterota bacterium
GGATAAAAGGCTTAGTCCGCACTGTGTTCCAGCCCAAACAGATTGAGGCGGCGGATGACCAGGATATTATAGATCCCAGAAATGAGCGTGCCGGCGATAAACCCGAAGATAAAAATTAGCCACGGGTTGGCGCTAGCAATGAAAGGCTCGAGCGCATCCGTGGGGAGTTTAATGATATGAAGAATCCCCAGGAATGCCAGAAAAGTGAGACCAAGCGCAAAACCAAAGGCTACACTCATAAACCCTTGCGCTCGAAAAGCGACACGTGGAAAGCGGGGATCGTCTTCGGGCCCGCCGCCGGTACCTCCCTCTGTTGGTTCTGGAGACACATATAAGAATGATTGCATTTTTGTTATCCTCCACTTTTTTCTTAATTACTCGTTAAGTATTTTGAATATAAAATATTAGCTCCCCAAAAATAAGGATGCGGGTTTCTATAATAAGTATGATTATTGAGGTAATTAATTGCTTTAATTTGTGTTTTTCTTAACGCCAACGAAGGATTGAAGCTTTCCAAGTATAAATGAAGATAGTCCCGTGTTTGAGGAATGGCCTGGGCTGCGTCGATTTTCCACAGACTGGCAAGCACATTTTGGGCGCCTTGGGATAGAAGAAGGTTTTGTAGTCCCAAAAAGCCAGAGCCACGATAAAGTTTGCCCGATGCAGTTTCACAACCAACCAATAATACCAATGTAGGTGAAGACCACTTTAAAGCCCTTAAGTCAGACAACTTAATTTTAAATTTTTTAGAATTTGCACCGGATGAGTTTCTGACAAACACGTCAATGTAAGATAACTCAGGATCTACAGGGTTGGCCACGCTGTGGCCAGAAAATACGTAGACATCAAAATTCTCGCTTAGTTTTTCTATAACCTCTTCTTTCTGAACTTCATCTTTTTCTATTGTCATAATCTTGGAAACAGGGATTGATTTCTTAAGGTCTGAAACGAAACTATCCATTTCTTGAAAATTGGGATCGGCACTGATGAGAGCTCTTAGGTTGTTCATATCAGACTCTTGCAACATTGCGTTTTGGGATACTAAGAAAGAAGCACTCTGTAAATTGACAACATCAACTTTGTGAACTAAGTAAGAAATTGGTTCTGAATCATTCACCACCAGTGTCGCAAACGGTATCTTATAAAGGAATTCATCCGGGATAAGGTAAATCACATTCACCTTTTCCAAAATTGTGCGAAGTTCGGGCCATCCCATCAGCTCTTGAAACAGCCTGTGGCCAAGTTGAGTGGTACTTTTAAAATGGTTATCAATTGTGTTGACATTATATCGATTAAAAACCTCAACAGTATTATGCAGTGTATCTACGTAGGCATTGACTGTTTTTCTCAGTGAATCGGAATCAATTTCTTTTCTAAACAGTTGCAAGCCATCGGAATTTAAGGTAAAGACGTAAAGTTTCTCATTTGTAAGCATAACATTCATAAGTAATCTGTCTTTTCCAATTTGGCTTTTGAGGCCATCCACATAGTGGGATCCCGAATTAGCTACATTGTGGTTATAAACACCATTATCCATTGGTACGTGATAATGTAATGAAATCGATTTGGCGTAATCCAGTTTTGTGAATGCGTCATCCAGGCGACCGAGCAGAATCTCATAGGTTACGACATTTTTTAGATAATCATAAATTTTCTGATGATAGGAAATTAGTCTTTTTGAATCTTCAAATCCTTGTCGAATGACGGTTTCGATTTCATTGACTAAGCCATTAGAAATATCTAACGCTTTTACTAAATTCCCTTCTTTGTGTTCTATTTCCGCGAGCAATGCAAGTGAGTCGATGATACGCTCGAGCTTTCCATATTGTTTTGCTTTTTCAATAGTTTCGTATATCTTGTCCCTTGCTTTGGAGTATTTTCTTAGTCGCATCATGGATTCAGCCAGCCTTAGTTTGCTCTCGAGTCCTAAACGAGTCAGACCATAGGTTTGACATACGAATTCTGCTTCATGGAACGTTTTGAAAGCTTCCACGTTTTGGCCAATTTCAAAGCGCAAAGTTCCCAAACTGATCAACATTTGCGCTTTTCGTTTGGGAAGAGCCCCAGGCCTCCTCAATAGGTCATTANNAATAGGTCATTAGCATCATTGACAAGTGATGCAACAGCATTCATTTCTTTTTGCTTTTGTTTAACCCGAGCGAGATCGAGAAAAAGGTTGATCTTGTCCGCAGAAGCTTCTGGAAAATATTCCTCAACGAGAGTTTGAGCCTGGTTGTAGTATTTTAAGGCTTTATCATATTCCGTTAACTCAGAAAACAGGAAACCGATATTGTTTAGTATTCTTACCTGATTAGGGAAATCAACAATCGAATCTGCAATTGCAAGGGCTTTTCTAAATTCAAATTCGGCCTTAGAATATTTACCTAAATCTAAGTTAATCAATCCTGTACTGATATGTCGGACAATCTCATCGGATGAATTTAATTCATAATCTTCAAGTTTTTTGAGGATAGATAAGCCCTTGTGCAGTTGACTTAAGCGGCGATAACAATCCGCAATCCTAATCATAGACTTTTTGAAATACCATGCTATAAAGGGAACTTGGCTAAAACTCTCTGCATTATTCTTGAGTTTTTGAAAACTGTCTAAAGCTTCCACTATTCTCCCATTTTCAAAAAGGGCATCCGCCTGATAATAAGCGATTGCCTGACTTCTTAGAATATAGTTTATTTCATCGGATTTTTTAACAGATTCATCCGCCAGGCCAACTGACAACTCATATAATCCCCTAAAATAATATAACATGAACTGCAATCGTTGTAAAACATCCAGTTTCAATCGGATATCGTTAATTACCCCAATGTGTTTTAATCCAATAGAACCGTACCACTCAGCATCTTTCCATCTTTCACTGAAATAATACTTGTAACACAACCTTGCCGCCCGTTCCGCTCTCAACCAGGCTATCGCTTTTTCTTTTGTTACCCCCGATTTCTCATCAACAAACCTCACCCAATAATCCACTCCCGTTCCTTCATCCACAGATTCCGCCATCTCTCGCGCCACACCCATTAGTTCGCGGAACAATGACGCCTCTTCTCTTGCCCGGGCAATCATTGCCGTTTTAATTAAGTCTCGTAATTGGTTTTCCAGCCTGTAAACATTCGTCGTGTCCCATTGATCCTGTGCGTAAGCAGCCGGGTCTATCTCAGTCGTCTCTAAGAGTGAGGCCACTTCATCATCCACGTGCTGGCGAATGGAATCGGGAACATCTAAATTGAGGTAGTACGCCTCCAGACGGTCGATGACTTCTTCCCGCTCTTTATCAGACTCTGCAAGCAGATATGCTTTCTGCAAATCTACCAGGGTTGTTTCGCTGTTCAACCACCAATAGATGCAGCCCCCAACAATTGCGATCACGGCAAAACTGACTAAGATCTTCTTCAAAACGCTTTCCTCTTACCTGATTTATCTTTTCTCGGTGATGACGGAGTCGGGATGCGCAGGTTGAATCTCAGTCGGTGCTGGTTGTTCCGTCGGGGCTTTGGGTTCCAGAGCGAGCAATCCCATTGAAATGAGAAATACACCTACGACAATGGCGATGACCTGTCCTCTGGTTATGTTCTCGATAAAGTATCGCAGGCGATTTGCGGCCAGCGTCGGGAACGTTTCTATTTGCACCCATCGATAGACGATGATGGCCCAGATCAGCGCCAATAAGCCTCTGAACGTGGACGGAATTTGCAGGTAGTTGCCTCCTGCTAACGCCACCCGTCGTCGGGCGTAATAACGTCTTACGGTCGCCTTATATGCAGCTCTGTACGGTGCCAGGATAGCGTTGGCTTCCTCCGTGGCCTGCTCGATGAGTTCCTCTCTAAAATTGAGTGCGCCATAGGAGGACCGAGTTTTCGCAGCATGATACGTTGGAAATTCAACATCGGATACTCCCAGGCCTGACAGGGGAACTTCAAACTCTTTCTCATCTGGATCGTTGCTGGTTATTACGAGTGTTGCTTCCCTGGTACCTTCACAGGCTGGTCGAAAAGCGACGAAAATATCCTGGCTATCGTCCGGAGCCAACTTGAATGGGGTTTCCCTGCTTTCAAGTGCGAATTCTTGTTCGTATTCTCCCCTTAATTCTATTTTTTCCACACTTAGCTCGGCCATGCCTTCATTCTTTATCGTAAACGTTTGCGACGCGCTGTTCTCCACGATGACTTCACCGTAGTCATGGGAAGCCGGCTCGACTTCGATATCCGGTACCTCGGACTCCACTCCGGTCCCGGTTAAACTGACCTGCGTCACTCCCGTAACATTGCTTTTGATTTTTAGAGTGGCATTTTTCTCGCCCTCTGATGTTGGCGTAAAACGAACTACGATTCTGTGGCTCCGTGCCGGCCTGACGGTGAACGAGGTCGCCCGATTTTCGATGTTGAATTGATCGCTGTCGCCCGTTAGAACGAGTTCTGTAACTTTCAAAATCGCCGTCCCCGTATTTTTTACCTGCAAGGAGACAAACTTAGATTTGCCCACCGAGACACTACCGAAGCCATGCGCGACCGGTTCTACCTGGATATCCGGTTCACCTGTGGTTACGAGGTTAATTTCTTGCTGTTCATGCAGCCGCAGGGCGATCAAGTTTTCATGCCGGTCCAAATCCTCTGAGGACAATTGCGGAATGTTTTGAAGCACCAGCCGACGAAAAGACGGATTAAAAGGTAACATGGTACGTTCTCCTCTCTTTAGATTCGTGCGACTACGGCTATTTTCGGTTAAGCTTGGTGAGCAGCCGATCGTACATAAACGCACTGATCAAGTTGTCGAAACGGTAGCGACCGATGGTCCGGTCCATGGTACAGCCGACGGCCTGGTCGCCGCGGTCCGGGAAGTAACCGCGCCATTCTTCTTCGGAGGATGGATGGTCCAGGTCTGATCGGTAGACTTCGTCTTCGTACTTGGCGAATATCTTGTGTACCGGGATGAGTTCGCCGTTTTCGCTACGTGCGATACGATTTACATAAAACCCCTCCTTTGTATCTTCCGGGGTTGGTTCCGGTTCGTCAGGTTCGTCGTTTCCGCGCTTTCTAACCACAAGACGGTCGGTGTACTCATCGACGATGGCGCCCC
>JAABYK010000466.1:5232-7833 GCA_011775825.1 Candidatus Zhuqueibacterota bacterium
TAATGGGCCATGGAACGGTCATGGTCCCTGGCGGCCGTAAGCGCGTAGATGACATCAACGTATTCTCGAATCTGCTCTGGTACATCGTAGGTTTTGAACATGTGCCTTGCGTTTTCAATCATCTGTTCAGACGGATCCACCAGGTTTTCGATCACCCGATTCTCGATAATTAGGTCATCCTGGAACTGCTCGACCATTCCGTACCGAGGCCCATCCGCGGTGGCCAAATTTTCATCAAAAATCGTGATTACTCGCATTCGACTCCAGATATCCGGTTGACCGACGACTTCATCGCGTTCTAATGTGAACAACGCCCGGTCAACAGAGCGCATGAAGAGATCGCGGTCCTTGATGATGTGGTCGGTTTCATAGTTGTTTGGGTCTGCTCGGTGTTCGTCGTAAGCAGTCTCCGGTTCTCTGCGGGTAAGGATTTTGGGATTGGCCACAAAGGCAATGGTATAAGGTCGTTCAGTTGGCGTTTTGAGTTCGTAATCGTACAATCTCTTGTCATTCAGTCTCAGGTATTTGTCAATTAGGGGTTCAACATCATTCCTGACGGCATCTAAAACAGGTGTTTCGCGCCCATTCAGTCTTCTCCGCAAATTGGCTAATTGCGCCCGGAATTCTGTTTCGCCGGTAAGCCTCTCTAAAATTTCACTGAGAGATTGCTGGTCAATTAGTGACATCCGCCACCGCGCTCGACGGATGAGGCGGATAATTCTGCGGGCGCTTCTCTCGACTTCGGTATTTTGTCTAATATTTAGCAGAAAAAATGGGATGTTTTGCAGCGTCTTGAGAAGGTTCTTCTCTTCTGCCTCAATGGGCGATTTTATAATATTGAATTCAGAGGTTCGGTCGTAAGCGAAAGCAATCTTGATGCGTCGTCTACCAAAGCTGATCAAATAAAGAAAGACCAGGTCGTTGTAAAGGGTTGCGAAAATTCCACCAAAGAGATAGCCTATGAAATACCAATCCGCTAAATGAACGAATGAAGACGAAAAATACGGGCCGAGCACGCCGTTCGTTACGATAGCTAGAATAGCTACCAAAATCACAAAAGGTCCACCGATATAGGTTCCGACACCGAAAATGATGACATGGGAAAGGATATGAAAAAAGTCTCGAATTGAGTTTGGGTCATTAGTTTTAAACAAGATGTGGATACCCAAAGTGAACAGCACGAAAACCAGCCCGAATGTCAAACCGAGCAGATGCGCGCGCAGAACTCGCCGGGGAGGCATTCTGCGCACTTCGACGATTTTTCGTCTGTCGAATAAATTGATGATTAAACTGATCAGACTAACCATGTTTCCTCCCGCTTTTTAATATGGAGACAACTTGAAAGGGCGTTTTCTCCCACTTTTGATCCTAAACGCCGGAAAATCGAGAAAAACTGACTTTACGGTCGTGATCATTTTGCTCATAAAACGAAATGTCCATTCTGACAATAGAACGTATGATCAGCGGAGATGTGAATCGCTAAGATGTCGAAATGAAGTGTCGAGGTGCAAGTTCGAGAGGTTTGAACAAATAAAATATAATTCGGCTCCTGCAAAAATCCAAGCATTTTTCTTTATTCATGAGAATACCGAAGTCCTTAATATTGGCTGAACGAAAACGGCCTGTTGCTGTCATTCCCGAGATCCTTTGTTCGGGAATCTCCTGCCTAATTCCGGGAGATTCCGGCACAAAGCAATGCCGGAATGACGTGCACAAACGAGTTTTCGTTCGGCCACTAACTTTCACCTTCCAAATCCTTAAGATATTCCCTGGCAGCGTTCTTCCACCCTTCGTCGGTTTCCAGGGGTAAATAGCGTTTAAGAGTGGCGACAGCTTGCTGCTTGTTGCCCAATTTATCCTGGGCCAGCGCTAAATTGTAGTACGCTTCTTTAAATGTAGAATCAACCTGAATGGCCGCTCTAAAATGCTGCTCAGCTTCATGCCATTTATTTTGCTTAAACTTTAGCACTCCCTGGTCATTCAATAACTCGGCTTTGGTCTTAGATTTCTCAGCAATCAGGCTGAATATCGAATCCGCTTTGCCGTATTCCTTTTCCAGGATGAACACTTGCGCCTGCAACTGTCTTGCTTTCGGGGATGTGGAACCTCTTTCGATGGCGTGTTGGGTGTGATGCAAAGCGTTGGTCAGATACGAGGAAGAATCTGCAGGATCTGTGTCGCTCATCAGTATGTCAACGCCTCTGCTTGGATAATCACCGGCCAGACGCGGTCGGTTCCTTATATAAAATGTGACATTCTCTTCTAGCAACGCTTCCGCTTTCTGAATTTGATACGTGGTATTGTAGTACCGAACGCCACCCCAGGCAGCGAGGGCAATGACGACAATCGCCGCGAATGCGTAGGCGAACCGGGGTGCATATTCAGATAGTGAAAAGGTTTTCTCTTTGACGGGTTGAGGTAGCTCAATTTCCGTTTCCGGCTGCTTTGATATGAGTTCCAGAGCCTTATCCGCTAAAGAGATGTCTTCGGCACAGGCAGCCAATTCTTCTTCGGTTCCCTCCTGAACCGTGAGCGACTCTTGAATGACTTTTTCTAATGCATGGAAACATTTGTCTGACGTCTTTATTTGATACAGAAAAT
>JAABYK010000254.1 GCA_011775825.1 Candidatus Zhuqueibacterota bacterium
CGCAGCGAGACGAATAGGCTGCAATTCATTCAGCGTATCGAAAGCGGTTCGTAAGGCTTGTATATAAAGTTTGGATTTCAAAGCAAAATGATTAGTCTTGGTTGCCACTTTCAACATTTCCAGCTTAATATAAGCACACATCGACGCAAAGATATGGTTGCTCTGTGTCGTCACAGTTTTGGTGGGCGACTTCGACAAAGAAGCATTCTGTTTGAGCGATTTATGATAAGGTTCCACGTTCCATCGTTTGCCATAGATTGTGGTGATCCCATCGTATGTGAGTTCAAAATCACTGGTGACCAGATAGAGGATACCACTGCTGCCATCTTCGTTTGTGAAGACTTGCTTGACCAGATGGAGCGCAAAATCAACGCCCTCCAAGTAAATGGTCAAAATGGTATCTGCTTCCAGTTCCAACGAATCGACACGCACATAGCGACCTTGTTTCTTATCATCAAGGCTCAAAGCGACTTTGCGATTGGTCTTCAAAGGCATGATAAAATCACGTTTCAAGTCATGTTTAACGAACATCATGTTCTTTGCTGAGGCAAACCAGACATCATTCAGCACATAGCGAAATGGAATCTGATTGTGAACAGCTTGCTGCAACAACTGCTGGTAGCGTTCATTTTTCGTCAGCGCCGAGCGTCGCTTTTCTTTCTTGGTCTTCTTATCTATGNNCAACTGCTGGTAACGTTCATTTTTCGTCAGCGCCGAGCGCCGTTTCTCTTTCTTGGTCTTCTTATCTATGTAGAACTCGGTCTTCTCCACCAATTGATAGCCAACTGGCAACGAAATGTCCTGGACATGATACATCGCCGTAATGAAATTGATCCCTTTCACCGAACGGCTCTTACTGTGATCCCAATGCCAACAAATGATCTCGTTTTCATCCGTATAGGGCTTTTCCGAGATGCTATCATCCACAATCAAAACACCAGCATCACTCTCTATCTGGCGCACATAGGGTTTAACCACCTGCCACAAATCCGCGCCGCTTTTTACCGGACTCGACAGAAAGCGCTGAATACGATCATGGCTGATTGCGCCATCCAACAAACGCGACAATCCCGTTCCTGTTGTCAGGCCAAACGAACTGATAAGATAATCTGTGTAAATATCGAGCAATTCTTTATCATTCATCAGCATAGTTTACATCATTTTGAAACGTTTTGTGCGTAACGTGAGTGAATAACATAGTCAGTGCCATCTGTGATCCACATGCTTC
>JAABYK010000251.1 GCA_011775825.1 Candidatus Zhuqueibacterota bacterium
TAATCTTAAGGGCTGCACATTCGGCCGCCAAACCTCACTTCAGTGATTTCCCCCGCTGTCCATTTTAAATTTTGAGGACTTCAAATGGCATGGCAAACACACTTTATTCTCAATAATCAAAAAATCATCACCTCGGAATCTCCCGGGACGCTGGTTTTGGATTATTTGCGTCGTCGGGAACGATTGGTCGGGACAAAAGAGGGATGCAAAGAAGGCGATTGCGGCGCCTGCATGGTGTTGGTTGGGGAACTCGTCGACAATCAAATCGAATACATGCCGATGACGTCTTGTCTGATGCCGGTCGGAGAATTACACGGAAAACACCTCGTTACCGTCGAGGGGTTGAACCAGGAACATCTGACCCCGGTTCAGCAAGCCATCGTCGACGAAGGGGGGACGCAATGCGGCTTTTGTACGCCCGGAATTGTGGTGTCCATGACGGCTTATTTGATGAAATCGGGTGCAACCGTCAATGACGAGGGCATCAAATACGCGTTGGGAGGAAACCTCTGCCGCTGCACCGGGTATGCGTCTCTCATCCGCGCCGGAAAGATCCTCGTGGACACGTTCGGAGATGGCGCGAACGCCGGTCAAAAGCAGGAGGAGCGACTCGCAGATTTGATAAGCCGAAAGGCCATTCCGGAATATTTTCATTCCATCCCGACTCGGCTCAAAAAGATTCCGAAGCTTGATTCCGTGAATAGCAAGAAGACGCCCGACTATTTCATCGCCGGGGGTACGGACATTTACGTCCAAAAAGGCGAGCTTTTGCCAGACTCTCGCGTGGAGGTCTTGAATCTGCATCCGGAAATGAAAGGGATCACGGTCAAGAATGGCAAGGTTCACCTGGGCGCGCTGACGACGTTTGAAGAATTCGCCGATCACCCGGAGATCCTCAAGTTCATCCCGAACATGAAGGCGTACATGCATCTGAACGCCTCCTGGCAGATCCGAAACCGGGCAACACTTGGCGGCAATATCGTTAATGCCTCGCCCATCGGCGACATGACGATTTTGCTCCTGGCCCTGGATTCCACTCTCACTTTAAAAGAGGGTCGAAATCGTCGCACCGTGCCTCTGAAGTCCTTTTACAAAGGATACAAAGTTCTGGACAAAACCCCAAAAGAAATCGTCACGGAAATCACGTTCCCGCTGCCCGGGCCGGAGACAAAAATTCATTTCGAGAAAGTGTCCAAACGCAGAACGTTGGACATCGCCTCGGTGAACAGCGCCATCAAGGTACAAGCCGAAGACGGTTTGATCAAGGACGTTCATTTAACCATGGGCGGAGTGGCACCCGTGCCACTGTTTCTCGAACAAACCAGTGAGTATTTGCAGGGAAATATTCTCAACAAAGAAACCATCATGGGAGCCCTGCCCATCGCGATGGCCGAGGTCTCTCCCATCAGCGATGTGCGCGGTTCTGCTGAATATAAACGACTCCTGGTGCGACAATTCATGATCGGACATGTTACAAAGCTGTTCCCGGAATACCTGAAAGTGAGGGATTTCTATGAAACACATTGATTCTTCCGCCCACACAAGGGGTGAATCGCAATACGTCGATGACATGCCGCAACCCGCAGAGTTGCTCTTTGCCGCGGTCTTTTCGTCGCCGGTAGCTCACGGACAAATTTCGGAACTCGATACCCGAAACGCCCGCTCCAATGAGGATGTCGTGGCCGTGTTTACGGCAGATGACATTCCGGGTGAAAATCAGATCGGGCCCATCATTCAAGATGAAACGCTTTTGGCCAAAGATGAGGTGCATTTTGTTGGACAGCCTGTGGCGCTCGTGATCGCAAGAACGCCGGAGGCGGCTCAAAAAGCGGTGAAACAGATCAAGCTACGAGTGTCCGAACTCCCGGTCATAACCGACCCACGTGAGGCGTTTGCGCAGGGAGAGATCATCGGTACCCCGAGAACGTTCGCCCTGGGGGACGTCGACGACGCGTGGGAAAAATGCGATCTCGTGGTCGAGGGACGTTGCGATAGCGCCGGACAGGAGCATGTTTATCTGGAAACACAACGCGCCCGCGCCATTCCATTGGAGGAGAAGACCTTGCGCATTCATTCCTCCACACAAAGTCCGTATGCGGTGCAAAAAGCCACCGCCAAGATACTGGGGATTTCCCATCACAAAGTGGAAGTTGATGTGAACCGGCTTGGAGGCGGGTTTGGCGGAAAAGAAGACCAGGCCACCCCCTGGGCGTGTTTGGCCGGCCTGGCAGCCTGGCATCTGAACAAACCCGTGGAGCTGGTTCTGCATCGTTTCGATGACATCAAAATGACGGGCAAGCGTCACCCGTATTCCTCGGATTTCAAAATCGGCGTGACGAAGGACGGAAAAATCCTGGCATACGACGTAAAGCATTATCAGAATTCCGGAGCCGCGGCAGACCTGTCCACCGCCGTTCTGGAACGGTCGCTGTTTCATAGTACGAATGCTTATTATGTTCCAAACGTCCGAATCTTTGGCGCATGCTGCCGAACAAATTTGCCCCCGAATACGGCGTTTCGAGGGTTTGGCGGACCGCAGGCCATGTTTGTCATCGAAGGCGCCATCGCTGAAGTCGCCGCCAAGTTGGGCATTTCGCGCGAAGAAATTCAACGCAAGAATCTTTTGAAAGAAAACGACACCTTCCCGTACGGCCAAAAGGCGAAAAACGCCCGGGCGCGCTCAACCTGGAACGAAGCCGACAAAGCGTTCAACTTCGATTCAATACGGAAACGCGTCAACAGTTACAATGACAGCCACTTTGAAACAAAAAAGGGGTTCGCGGTGATGCCGGTCTGCTTTGGCATTTCCTTCACCAGCACGTTTCTGAACCAGGCGGGGTCTTTGGTGCATGTTTACACGGATGGCAGCGTCAGTGTCTCCACCGGCGGCGTGGAAATGGGTCAGGGCATCAGCACCAATCTGAACAAAATAGCGGCGAAAGCGCTTGGCATCCGAGAAGAGCGCGTCAAAATTGAAAGTACGAACACCACTCGCATTGCAAACATGTCCGCCAGCGCCGCCAGTTCTACCACAGATTTGAATGGCAACGCAACGCTACTGGCGACCGGCCAGATTCTCGACCGGCTGAAATCGTTGGCAGCAAAAGAACTGAATTTGCCCAACAAAGAAAAAATCTCAATCGTCGATGAGGCTGTGCTTTACGAGGAGAAAGAAACCGGTTGGGATTGGCAGAAACTCGTTCAAACGGCTTATCTCTCCCGGGTAGCGCTTTCTGCGCACGGATTTTATGCAACGCCGGAAATTTGGTTTGATCGAGAAAAGGAGAAAGGCGATCCGTTTGCCTATCACGTTTTCGGGACGGCGGTCATTGAGGTGACGGTGGATTGCCTGCGTGGGACTTACGATATCAATTCGGCCAAGATTGTGCACGATCTCGGGCGGCCCATCAATGAAATTGTGGACCGTGGACAAATCGAAGGCGGACTCGCGCAGGGTCTCGGTTGGATGACCCTGGAGGAATTGAAATTCAATGAAAAAGGTGAGTATCTCTCCAACTCGCTTGCGGCGTATAAGTTGCCGGACGTGTATTTCATGCCGGACAATTTGACCGTGAAGCTGCTGGAAAATGTCGATGACGAACACGGACCGTACGGCGCGAAGGCTGTCGGTGAACCGCCGCTGATGTACGGCATCGGTGTGTTTTTTGCAATTCAGCAAGCCATGCGCGCGTTCCGGCCCGACCTGGAATTTGCCTACGATGCGCCCATGACCCCGGAGAAAGTGGTCATGCAACTGCATTCGGATGTGATGGCTGAACTGACGTCAAAGAAGAAAAGAGTGACCGCAGAAGTTTCGACTTAGGCTGGTTTGTTTCTCAAAGAATTCTCAATAACAAGGTAATCTTTAAATGCCAGAAACCGTTAAAGAAAAAGTTTTGAAAGCCGTTCAAGCGCTTCCGGATGAAAGCAGCTTTGAAGATGTCATGGAACGAGTCTATTTTCTTTACAAGGTGGAGAAGGGCTTGCAGCAGGCTGATTCAGGGGAAACCGTTTCTCATGAGGAGGCCAAATTGCGCATGAAAAAATGGCTAAAATAATTTGGACGGATCAAGCCCTCGATGATTTGAATTCTATTTGTGAATTCATAGCTCGTGATGCCCTTCGATATGCTCAAGTTTTTGCCGACCGCGTATTCAAATCTGTTGAGCGATTAGAGGACTTTCCCAAATCGGGTCGAGTGGTTCCTGAGTTAGGCATTGTAACCATTAGAGAAATTATCTTAGGAAACTACAGAATTGCATATAGATTAAAAAATGACGAGATTGAAGTTATAACGGTATTTCATTCGGCGAGATTATTGGATACTTCAAAATTTCAACCCTAATCTGGAAAAGCCGGAGTCAAAAACAAATTGACTAAAGACCCAATTATGGCAAAATGATTTTGGGCAAAATCATTAAAACTGTAAGAAAACAACAATTTTGTTCTTAGTTTTTGTTGCGAGCAAAGCAAACAGACACAAATAGCGCTTTTTATGAACCTGCTTATTGAAAATGCGGTTGTCTTTACCAATCATGACCATGGTGGGATCTTGAACGATCACAGCGTTGCGATCGAGGGTACGCACATTCGGGATATCGGACCGACTTCCGAACTGAGCTCAAAGTACGCTGATTTCCAAAGGTTGGACGCCGGCGGACGTCTGTTGATGCCGGGTTTGATCAATGCGCACATGCATTTCTATGGCACGTACGCCCGCGGTTTGGCGCTCCGTCAAGCTCCGACGAATTTTGAAGAAATTTTGTCCAAGCTCTGGTGGAAGCTCGACTCATCGCTGGATTTGGATGCGGTCTATTACAGCGCGCTCGTTCCCGCCATCTCGGCGGTGAAGAACGGGGTTACCGCCGTCATCGATCATCATGCCAGCCCAAATGCCGTCGACGGCAGCCTGGATAAAATCGAAGAGGCGCTCACTTTGCTCGGGCTGCGCGGGGTTCTTTGTTACGAAGTGTCCGACCGCGACGGCAAAGAGATTTGCAAAAAGGGACTATCTGAAAACGCACGATACATCAAAAAATGCCGTGACGCCAGAGAATCGAATTCCGATCACCTTTACGATGCCATGGTGGGGTTGCACGCATCGTTCACTTTGGATAACGACACGTTAAAGCAGGCTTCGGACCTCAGTCAGTCAACGGAGCGCGGCTGCCACATTCACGTTTTGGAGGGTGAAGTCGACCGCACGCGCACGAGAGAAAAATACAACAGCGATGTCGTCGAACGCCTGGAGCAGACTGGCATCCTCGGCGCGAAATCCATTGCGGCCCACGGAATCTATCTCACGGCAGATGGCATCGATCGTCTGGCGAGTACGGACACGATGTTGGTCCACAATCCACAGTCCAATATGAACAACGCCGTGGGACGGGCTGATATTTTCACGTTTCTGGATAAGAACATCCTGACCGGAATCGGCACCGATGGCATGTCAGCGGACATCAAACCGGACGTAAGAACCGCGAATCTATTGCATAAACACGATTTGAGAGACTCGAATGTCGGCTGGTCTGAAATCCAACGCATGACACTTAAAAACAACCCGATGATTTACGAACGTCTGACAGGCCAAAAAATCGGACGCATCGAAAAGGACTGTTTGGCCGATGTCATTCTCGTCGACTATTATCCGCCAACTCCAATGACCGCTGACAATATCTGGGGACATGTTTTGTTTGGTATTGCAGACGCGGTTGTGGACACCACCATCATAAATGGTCGCATGGTCATGCAAAATAAGCAGATTCCCGGTCTCGATGAGGAGCGCCTTGCGGCTCAATCCCGCGAGTGTACGGAACGAGTCTGGAAGAAGTTTTTCTCGTGATTCGTAAATCGAAAATAGCAAACCGGAAATGGGCGATAGGAATATCAAATCCTTTGAAGATCTTGAGGTTTGGCAATATTGCACAAAATTAAGAAGAGAACTCAGCGAG
>JAABYK010000130.1:0-296 GCA_011775825.1 Candidatus Zhuqueibacterota bacterium
GGTACCGTTAGCAAAAGGCCTCAGCCGCGGCACCGAATTGTGGATCGGAAAAACCGGCGGACGGCTTCAGGGTTGGGCAAGTTACACTCTGAATCATCAGGCGTTTGAAACCAAACATGGTACCGCGTTTCGACCTTACTATAATCGAGAACAGATTTTGAATGTCTCCATGATGCACTACCTCACAAAGCACTGGCTCATTAAAGGGCAATATCTTTCTGCAAGCGGTTATCCTTCCAGAAACTGGAATCCGGAGCAACTGAAAATCGATCCCGGCATGTCTACGGAAGAGTTTG
>JAABYK010000130.1:353-1873 GCA_011775825.1 Candidatus Zhuqueibacterota bacterium
TGAGTCGCTTCATTTCGGGACTGGCCAAAGAAACGACTCTGAACCTGATCGCCACCAAGACTCTAAAAGAGCAAGGCGGCGGCATTGGATTCGATAACGGCTACCAGATCTGGGTCTCCTTAAATTTGGTCTATTGAGGCGCGTGATGTCTACGTGGTTGGATTGTAGACAAAGAGTTTTGTGCACTCTCAAACAGATCGACGCTAATGGCGCAGATTGGATTGTTTGATCACTCAATTCAACTAAAAAACAGAACAATCACGTAATCAGAGCGAATCGGTGGTAATCTGTGACCCAAAATCTTTGCTTTCTCTGCTTTGAAAAGTGACTGGTCCTGAGCTGTGGTTATTAAAAAGGGAGGCTAGTAAAATGAATCTAAAACTAATGACATCCATTCTATCTGTATTATTAATTACATCTACATTTGCCCAGAAGCGAACACAAGTGGCTTCGAATTTCCAACTCTCCAAACCGACTGGCGAACCAATGGCGACTCTAATCAACATCAACAACTTTTCCATGTGGATTCGTGCGGATGGCCTGTCAGCAAGCAACCCCTTTACAGGAGGAGATGGCGCAGTGTTTCCGAGGGGCACCGCACCGGTAGTCTATACGGATGGCATCGTGTGGGCGGGTTTTGTTAAGGATGAAGAAACACCGGAATTGCGTGTGGGTGGGCATAAATTTGTTGCGGGGACGGTGCCAGGACGAATCCTTGACAGAGGTGTCCCCGAAGATCCGAACGCCCCGGATGTGCGCATCTGGCGCATTCGGAAGGACTACCAAACCGCGGATCTCACCCGGGATGCCGCTGAAATAAATAACGTCCCTGTTGACGAAGTTACAAAGGCACAAATCGAAGCCGTACGTCAGCAGTACGAGAAGGACCGGAACGAGTGGCCTTGGGAAAAAGGCGCCCCGTTCTATGACGATAACGGTAATGGTGCACTGGATCCGGGAGAAGAACCCGGACTGGTTAATGCCGATCAGGTCGTCTGGTTTGTGGCCAATGACCTCGACTCGACCGCCGTTGAATCATTCGCAGGTTCGCCGCCCATCGGCCTGGAAATGCAAGTAACCCTATGGGCTTACAACCAACCCAGCGTCTTGGGAAATGTTATTTTCAAACGTTACCGACTTATTTACAAAGGGACTGCTGCCACACCCTCGAATGCCCATATCGAAAACATGTACCTGGGGCAATATTCCGAACCCGATATAGGAGACTATACGGATGATTTTGCTGGTTGCGATAGCCTCTTGAGTCTGGCTTATGCTTATAACTCTTCCTCAATGGACAGCAGATTTGATGAGTTCCAACTTATACCCCCTGCTGTGGGCTACGACATTATCCAGGGGCCAATGGTTCCGGGAACCGCAAATGATGTGGCTATTTTTGATTTAAAGCGCAGACCCGGATTCAAAAATCTGCCCATGACCTCCTTCATCAATGACGCTGCTGGAAGTGCATTCGATATTAATCCACGTCCCGGTTCCTCTGCAAAATTTGAATGGTTCAA
>JAABYK010000130.1:1943-3004 GCA_011775825.1 Candidatus Zhuqueibacterota bacterium
CAGGCAACCGAGAGGTTCTGGCCAGTACCGGCCCATTCCGGATAGCCCTGGGAGATACACAGGAAGTTGTGATCGCTCTCATGGGCGCCATCGGACAAGACCATCTTCTGAACGTCCAGGAGCTCAGGCACTCGGACACGCAAATCCAAAATCTCTACAACAGCCTTTTCATGACAGAGCTTCCGGAGGCTTCGATCACGCCAGATTACACCAATCGAGAGGAAACACAATTCACGATTCGAGCCCAGGCCGAAGGGGTAGCCATGATATTCGCGAAACTGGATGATGCTTCCAGTGAAAACCTGGACACGATTCCCCTTTTTGACGATGGCGCCCATCAGGACAGTCTGGCGGCTGATGGAATCTTCGGAAATATTTGGACGACTTCACCGATGACCAAAGGACTTTCTTTGGGCTTGACAACGATTTCTCCCGAAAATGACACACTCAACTGGCCCGGATTACTTCAACAAATTCCAACTTTCGGACCGGTAGATGCTACAGACCTCCTCGTAAGCTCAGACAACATCAACCGTGACGGCAAAATCAATCCGGGGGAAAATATCCGGTTAACCGCCCGCGTCGGAAATCCCAGCAACCAGAACATCGAACATCTCAAAATACTTATCTCAACAAATGATCCCTGGGTAGACGTCCAGGACCGTAGTCAATCCTTGGATTTTCTTTCTGCCCAAGACACACTGAACGCAGTTTATGACGCTCAAAACCCTCAAACATTTTCTGCTTTTCAGATAGCAGCGGATGCCTCCGAAGACCATCTGATCGAACTTTGAGATTGTTCTTTATGACAATCACTTCAATCTGTGGAGAACTCAAAAAACGATCGCAGTCAAGCCATTTCCCGTTCAACCCGAAACAGAGCTGGTTGAGCACGTTCAAGGTCCGGCCAAAGGGACATTCGGGCTTTACATCCTCGACCCGTCCGCCTTGACCGGACACAGCTACCGTATCACGATCAACGATCCTTCCGAACGGGTTCAAGATCGTATGTTAAACCTGATCGACACGACAACCGGAGATACACTCCTGAAAAATCATCC
>JAABYK010000234.1:0-13370 GCA_011775825.1 Candidatus Zhuqueibacterota bacterium
TCGGCCATGGCGATTGGCTGCTTTCTGTTGGCGGACCTGATCCCGGCATTCAACAATCTCGGTTTCGTGCGCGAGCTCAACGCACAAATCACTCTCGACGTATTTCGCGACCCCTGGCTTTATGTCTATTTTTTCGGTTTTACACTGTTGGTCGGCCTGCTGGCGGGGCTTTTTCCGGCATTTAGCCTGTCTGCCTTTCTGCCGGTGAAAGTGCTCAAAGGACTCTCACAGATTCGCGGCTTCTCCGCACTTACCTTGCGCCGCACGCTTGTTGTCATCCAATTCACCCTGGCCCTTGTATTCATTATCATAACTGCATTCATTTACCGCCAAGTTAATTTCATGTTGGGGGCTGACTACGGGTTCAATCGCGATCATCTGGTTTTTGTGGAGCTGCAGGGTGTGTCTTACCCCCTTTTCCGACAGGAAATGATCACTCACACGAGTATTGAGAGTGTCTCCGCGTCCTCGGCGGTGTTGGTCGGCGGACAAACCTGGCAACGCAGCAAAACCACCGATATGAAATCGAACCTACTGATCGGCATTCTTGCGGTAGACGAGCATTTCATCAAGGATCTCGGCTTGAAGCTGATTGCCGGACGCAATTTCAATCTTGCTCATGCAACGGATCGAGAGGCCGTCATTCTCAGCGAAAAGGCCGTGAAGGAGCTCGGTTTCAAGTCTCCTGGTGAGGCTGTGGGCTCAGTGGTTACCTTCGAGGAACAGCATCCGTTGCCGGTGGTGGGTGTGGTCAAGGAGTTCTATTTTCGTCCGCTTTTTAGCGCGAGTCGTCCCCTGGCGCTGCGTTATGATCCAACCTGGTTCCGTTACGCTGCCATCCGTTTCCACGGTGAGCAATTACCGGAAATGCTCGATCATCTGCGCGCCACCTGGCGTTCCTTCGAGCACGCTCCACCCCTGCGATATGTCTTCTTTGATGACCATCTTGAAACCGAATATGCGGCCATGCGCGATGCCACCCGGATTCTGGGCCTAGCCGCAGGATTTGCAATTCTGATTGCCTGTCTCGGCTTACTAGGTATGGTGATCTATGCCGTCGAAACGCGTACGAAAGAGATCGGTGTGCGCAAGGTACTGGGAGCGGACGTGGTCAGCCTGGTAATGCTCCTATCTCAAAGTTTTTTGCGCTTGTTGGCTATCGCGGTTGCTATTTCTGTGCCTTTGTGCATGGCACTGATCAGGATGATGCTACAAGACTTTTCAAAACGTGCGCCCCTTGAAATCGGACCATTTCTATGGCCAGTCATTGGCCTCCTCGCATTGGCCATGCTTACTATCGGCTCGCAAACGTTGAGGGCGGCGTTCGCAAATCCGGTTGACGCCCTGAGATACGAATAAGTTTTTCGATACTTGCCGCGCAATCATTGGTCATTAGGCGTTTAAAATGAGAGCGTTGCCTGGAAAGCGATAAGTTAAGGGATAAAGAGAACAAAAATGAAGCAGAGGTCACAAAGAGATTTTTTTCTTTCTGTTCCAAGGCTCAGGACTCAAGTAATAGTTTGGCATTGGAAGTTCAGCAGGTAAGTCAATTTGATTTTTCCTTTGCGGATTCTGGGGTTCTCAGTGAGCTTGTGTCCACCCCCTTTTCTGTTGGCGAAAAACTCTTTCCATTTCTGGATAGGACAGGTAAATGGAAAATAAATGGTATTGAATAAACCATAACTTCAACGAGTTCTCGTATGGAGTATTAATATGTTTCGAAATTATGTCAAAACCACGTTCAGAAATATTAAAAGACAACAAGCTTATTCATTTATCACGATTACGGGGCTTGCCATCGGGATCGCCTGTTGCGTTCTGATCTTTATGTTTGTCAGTCACGAATTAAGTTACGACAATTACCACAAAGACGTCGAGCGCATCTACCGGATACCCACCATCGTCAAATCAAAGTCCGTAGAGAGACCGTTTGCGAGAGGTTTGACCCCGTTAATTCCGACGCTGCGAGAGAACTTCCCGGAAGTGGAAACGGCGGTTCGTTTTCACTATTGGAGTACTGCAAACGTGAAGGTTGAGCATGATAATCAGGTATTCATTGAAAACTCGCTTATGGTAACAGAACCTGAGCTGTTTCGCGTATTCACCATTCCATTTCTACTCGGAAACCCCGCTACTGCCCTGGACCGGCCCGGAGCAATCGTGATTACCAGGGAAATTGCATATAAAATTTTCCCTAATGAGAGTCCACTGGGAAAAACACTTAAAGTGAATGGACGTGAATATGAAATTACCGGCGTTGTAGAAAATGCCCCTGAGAATACGCATTTAAGATACGATATCATGTTGTCCCTGAAAACGGTGGAAAATAGAATGAATTTAGACAATTGGGGGTGGACCGGTTTTTACTCGTACGTAAAACTATTCCCCAATGTCAATCCACAAGAGTTTGAGGAAAATATCCGCACAGTCGCTCACGACTACATTGGAGAAACCCTGGACGAGCTTGGCATAGAGTTCGTCCTTTTTCTGCAGCCGCTCAAAGACATTCATCTGCAGTCGAACTTACACCGAGAAATCAAGCCGCCCGGCGACTCTACTTACGTTTACATTTTTTCTGTAGTCGGAATTCTGATTTTGCTTGTTGCCTGCATCAATTTCATGAATTTGACCACGGCCCGTTCCGGGACGAGAGCCAAAGAAATCGGCGTACGCAAGGTCATGGGGGCGCAGCGATTTCAGTTAATGGTTCAGTTTATCGGTGAATTTATTTTCATGACCATCATCGCCCTTTTTATGGCGCTTTTGATGATCGAATTAGTCTTGCCTTATTTCAATGAGCTGGCCGGGAAGCATTTCATAACTTCCTCAATCTTTCGGCCCAATATCATAATTGCCTTGATGAGTACGGTTCTATTTGTGGGACTCATCGCCGGCAGTTATCCCGCTCTATTTCTGTCTGCATTTAAACCGGTCTCAGTGTTTCAAAGATTTTCCCACACCGGCTCCGGCGGCGGTGCGGTACGAAAAATGCTTGTGGTCTGGCAATTTGCCATATCAACGGCACTCATCATCGGTACGTTGTTGATTTACCGACAGATCGACTTTATGAAAAACAAGCATCTCGGCTTTGATAAAGAGCAAAAAGTTATCTTGCCCATCTATCTCGGTGATAATTTTGAAACCATAAAAAAAGAGTTTTTAAGCCACCCGTCGATTACCGGCACCACCGCCTCATCGGACGTGCCCGGAAGGATCGACAATTCACTGGTCACAAAATTGGTCGGTGATGAAAACGAACCGGGCTGGACAATCTTGTACAATTTTGTGGATTATGATTTTATCTCAGAATACGGGCTGGAAGTCATTGCCGGACGTCCTTTTCAAAGGGAGATGGCCACCGATGCTTCCATGGCTTTTGTTCTCAATGAAGCCGCCGTCATCAATTTCGGTTTCGCAACGCCCGAGGAAGCATTGGGCAAGCGATTAACCCGAGGTGGCGAGAGCGGGCCCATCATTGGGGTCGTCAAAAACTTTCATATCAAGGGATTGCAAAGTGAAATCCAGCCCCATATTATGCAGCTCAGATCGAGAGATTTTTCAATGCTCAGCCTGACCATAAGCACGGAAAATCTGGCTGAGACGCTAGAATTCATCCAAGGTAAGTGGCAGGAACTGCAATTAGGTAGAACCTTTAGTTATTTTTTCCTCGACGAGGATTTTAACCGTCAATACGGTTCGGAAGAGCGAATGGGCAGGTTGTTTTCAGTTTTCACCGGGCTCGGGATTATCATTGCGGTCCTGGGCTTGTTCGGACTGGCGTCTTTTATGGCCGAGCAACGCACCAAAGAGATCGGCATCCGCAAGGTTCTGGGTGCGACACTTGTCAATGTGCTATCTCTGCTATCGAAGGATTTCGTCAAGCTGGTTCTGCTTGCCAACGTTATCGCCTGTCCTATTGCCTGGTATGTGACGGGCCGCTGGCTTGAGAACTTCGCCTATCGTATCGATATCGGTTGGTGGATTTTTGTACTGGCTGGTGGCCTGGCGCTGGTGATTGCGCTGCTGACAGTGAGCACGCAGGCGGTGCGAGCAGCGCTCGCCAACCCGGTTGAATCATTGCGCTATGAATAGTCTTATGGCTTCGGGAGGAATCTATGTTTAAAAACTATCTGAAAATCACCTGGAGGAATCTCATCAGGCAAAAGGCCAATTCATTTATCAACATCATGGGTCTTGCTACGGGAATGACGGCTTGCGTTCTTATTCTCATGTGGGTGCAGCACGAACTCGGTTTTGACAAATTCCATGAGAATGCGAATGATATTTACCGGGTGGTTGAAAACCAGTATTATGCCGGTGGCGAAATTTTTCCGGTTGCGGTGACTCCATCTGCGCTGGCACCGGCATTGAAGGAGCAATTCCCGGAAATCATCAAAGCGACCCGCTTTGAGTTTATGGGAACGATCATAAAATACGGTGAGAAAATTTTTGCTGAACAGGGAGGGTTCGTCGATCCCGATTTTTTTGAGATATTCACCTTTCCGTTCATTAAAGGCGACCCTGAAACCGCTTTGTCCGATCCTCATGCCATCGTGTTAACCAAAGGAATAGCTGAGAAGTATTTTGGCATTGAGGACCCGATTGGTAAAACATTGCGGATGAATGACCGAGACGACTTCATGGTCTCAGGAGTCATAAAAAACATCCCGGAAAACTCTCACCTAAAATTCGACTTCCTCTCGCCCTTCATTTATCTGGAAGAGTTAGGCAGGCCGTTAGATAACTGGAACCGAAACTCCTTTTACACTTATGTTCTGCTAAAAAAAGACACGCCGTATGAACAGGTAAACGACAAGATTATCGATCTTATCAAAAAAAATAATGAAGACAGTGTTACCGAAATCTACCTGCAACCGCTGACAAAAATTCATCTTCATTCGGCCGGAAAATATACCGCCGACATCGGCGGACACGGCGACATACAATATGTCAAAATATTTTCGGTAATAGCGATTTTCGTGTTGCTTATCGCCTGCATTAACTTTATGAACCTTGCGACCGCACGATCGGAAAAACGGGCAAGAGAAGTGGGGTTGCGGAAAGTTGTGGGTGCGCAACGCGACCAGCTCATCAGACAGTTTTTTGGCGAATCGATTTTCATATCATTGCTTGCATTTGGTATCGCGCTTTTAGGAACCGAGTTGCTCCTGCCCACTTTTAATGATCTCTCGGGAAAAAATCTGGCATTGAATCAGTTAGGCGTCGATGTGATTCTCGGGTTTGTAGGAATTGCAGTTTTGACCGGCATTATTTCGGGGAGTTATCCGGCTTTGTTTTTATCGTCTTTTCGACCGGTACAAACCCTCAAAGGCGGTACCGGCACGCGGTCGGGCAATCCTTTGTTTAGAAAAATTCTCGTGGTGGTGCAGTTTACGCTGTCTGTTATCATGATAATCGGAACGTTGATGGTGTCGCGACAGATGGATTACATCCGCAACAAAAAATTGGGACTGGAAAAGGAAAACTTGGCGTACGTATGGACGAGCGGAGAATTCGAAGAAAAGTATGAAACTGCCAAGCAGGAACTTTTAAAAAACCCCAATATCACACATGTCACGGCAACCAGCCAACTGCCCACCTACGTTGCCAGATCATCTTCGGGCTGGGAATGGGAAGGCAAAAATCCCGAAGACGACGTCCTCATGCACTTACTCTTTGTCGATCACGATTATGCTAAAACATTTGGGATGCAGATGGCAGAAGGCAGGTTCTTTTCACCTGAGTACGGCCGGGATTCTCTGGCAGCCGTCGTCAATGAAACCGCGGCCGGGATCATGGACATGGAATCTCTTGTTGGCAAGCGGCTTTCCATCGGCTCGACCGACTTGCACATAATCGGAGTTGTGAAAGACTTCCATTTCAAACCAGTTCGAACCAAAATTGAACCGCTGGTCCTGCTCATGGACCCGGACCGATTTAATGTCATGGTCATGCGGACGAGACCGGAAAACATACTCGAGACCGTAGAATATGTGGAGTCCATTTACAAAACCTTCAACCCCGAAACACCCTTTTCACTCGATTTTCTGGATGAACGTTATGATGCTCTATACCGGGCCGAGCAGCGCGCCGAACAAATTTCGCGTTACTTCGCAGTCATCGCCATCTTAATCTCATGCCTCGGGTTATACGGTTTGGCCTCGTACACGGCTGAGCAGCGTACAAAGGAAATCGGCATTCGCAAAGTCCTCGGCGCTTCGATCCCGCAGGTCTTCCTTCTTCTTTCCAGAAATTTTGTTATTTTAGCTGGAATTGCCAATCTTATCGCCTGGCCGGTGGCCTATTTTGTCATGTCGAACTGGTTGCAACATTACGCCTACCATACCCCTTTGAGTGTTTCCGTCTTTATGGGAGCCGCCGTTCTGGCAGTCGTTATCGTACTCTTCACAGTCAGTTATCAGGGTATCAAGGCAGCGCTGGCAAATCCGGTCGAGGCGTTGCGGTATGAATGAGGATCTGATAATTCTCAGTCATGTGGTAAAGTAAGCGTGGAATTCATGATAATAATCAAAAGAGTACTGACCGTTTTTACCATATTGACCACATTGCCTACGGGGAATGCGTATGCTCAGTCTGATGCTTATGATAAGGTGATAGCCCTGTTCAATCATGCACAGGTTGTCTTTCTCGGCGAACGACATTGGAGCAAGCAAGACTCTGATTTCAGAATTTCGCTGGTCAAACATCCTGATTTTGCAAATGAGGTGGATGATGTGGTGATTGAATTTGGCAACTCTCTCTACCAAAATATTCTGGATGATTATTTTCTCCTCCTTGAAAAGCTGCCAGAGGACGAGCTAAATCAAGTATGGAGAAACACGACTCAGATCGGGACCTGGGATTCGCCCGTGTACAGCCAATTTCTCCTCGAGCTGCGCAACATAAATGAACGGTTGCCGCGGGGGAGTCGCATTCGTGTCGTAGCAGCTGGTCCACCCATCGACTGGAGTAAAGTAGAAGTTTATGAAGACAAACTGCCATTTGTCTATCGGGGGTGGTGGACCGTTCGGCAGATTGAGCGGGAAGTACTGGCAAAAGATCGCAAAGCATTGGTGATTACAGGTCGAGGTAACGTACAGCGCTTCGACGATGAAATGGATGAGGAGGATAACGAGATTCGTCGTTTGGAGGCCCTGTATCCGGAAAAGAAATTTTCTGTTGTAATTCCTATGGGTGAAGTGGAGGCTAACGCCGCGGCTATCGACGATTTCACCCTACAGAACGCTCCAATATATATCGATACGCATTCCGAACCGTTTCGAAAGTTGAAGGCCGGAGCATACCTGCCGGGTGCTGTAGGAACCCTAAAAGATGTCGCGGATGCCCTAATTTATTTTGGGGTCGAAGATAAACGCATTCGCCCTGGGGATGAGTTCTATCAAAAGCATCCCGAATATCAGAAGGAATTACAGCGTCGGCGTAGTCTCAAACGCCGGCTACCGCCAAAAAGCTATAACTAACGTCAAAATGCATGTAATGAAAGGCGAGTTTTCTGTAATACAGGCTGAACAAAATGAAAAACTACGTTTCTGACACTACTAATTGTATTGGCAGGGCTAGAACATATGTTGTTCTCCATTTATTAATTACTGCAGTCACTCTATTGCCGGCTGGTGAATCGAAAGAATCAAATAATCCCGATCCCCGCTGGGGGCATACATTTATTTATGATCCGTTTCACAAACAAATTCTACTATTTGGTGGTGCTCGGAAGCAGGGATCTTATCTAGATGATACCTGGATCTGGGACGGGACCGAATGGCATAGAAAAAACGTCGTCAGCCCAACAGCACGGGGATTTTGTGGGGCAGCCATCCACGAAGAAAGAAAAACCATTATTCTCCACGGCGGCCGTGGGAATCAGAGAGTAACTTATTCCGATACCTGGGAGTGGACTGGTACCGACTGGAAGCAATTAGAATCTCAAAGCACCTTTGCAGCCGATCATCATCAGATGGTCTATGTTGCCAGCGATAATGTTATCCTAGCCTAAGGCGGCTGGAATGGAAAAAATGTATCCGATGAAACCTGGATTTGGTCTGGAGTATGGAAAAAAGCTGAAGAATGCGGCCCCAATAAAAGAGCTGCCTTTGCCATGGCTTATCATAAACAAGCAGATAAGGCCATTCTCTATGGTGGATTGTGGATAAACGGGCAGTACGCAGATTTATGGGAATGGTCGGATGGTAAATGGAACTCCAGGGGAGGGCCTTACGACAATTCGTCGCTCGATCATCATGCCATGGTGTACGATGAAAAACTGGAACGAGTAATTATGTTTGGTGGGAAAAATTACCGATACCAGGTTCAGCAAAATACTCTGACAGTTGTGGGTGACAAGGTCATTGTACTGTCAAGGGACGGACCATCTGGCCGGCATAGTATCGGCCTTGCCTACGACAGCCAACATCGTTATGGATATTTGTATGGGGGGAAGGAATATCAGGGAGACAACCAGGTAGCGCTGGGTGATTTCTGGAAGTGGGATGGTGAAAAGTGGGAAAAAATTGAATAAAAATGAGGCAAATTCAGTTTGGTGAGGATTCTGAAGTATCGGAGGCCGGCTCCACACGCGTGTGAGCTTGGGTTATCCCGCTGAGAGATCTAATAAGTCGTATAAAATAAAGGAGCCAAATCATGAAGAAAATACTTTTGTTGACTGTGCTAATTGTGTTAACGGCAGTTCTTAACGCCTATACTCAAAATCACAACGAAGATGCGGCCATCGAGAGCGCATCGATGGACTACGTCGAGGGATGGTACCAGGCAGATGCTGAGCGGATGGCCAAGAGCCTGCATCCCGACCTTGTTAAACGCGCCGTTCGAAAACTGTCCAAGTCCGGACGTCCCGTGCTTGCTGACATCTCGAAGACCACGCTTGTAGAATACACCGCCTCCGGTGGCGGCAAAGACACGCCAAAAGATAAACTCTTCTACGAGGTCACGATTCTGGACGTTTACAAAAACATGGCGACGGTCAAGGCGGTTTCGGCGAACTATGTCGACTATCTGCACTTGACAAAATGGGACGGCAGATGGTTGATCGTCAATATTTTGTGGGACGATAGGAAGGAGTCCTAACGAGGCTAAATCATGAGATTTGACCTGGTGGANNGCTGGCAAATCCGGTGGAGAGCTTGCTGTGTGAATAAATCCAAATTGCGGATTTCGGATTTGTGATTTCGGAATCAAGTCCAGATGATCTGATAAAGATTCAAATCCGCAATCCGCACTCTAAAATCCGAAATCGGAGAGATCATGTTCAAGAATTATCTAAAAATCGCACTGCGCAACCAGCGTAAACATAAAGGATATACGCTTATCAACATCGCGGGACTGGCGGTCGGCATGACCTGCTGCATGTTGATCTTGCTTTACACGCGCCATCAACTCAGCTATGATCGCTTCCATAAAAACAAAGAACGCATTTACCGGGTAGCACGCGACTCAGAGCAAGCGGGCGTTGTGCGGCATCTCGCAACCACACCCTCCCCGTTGGCGCCTGCCATCCAGCGCAGCCTACCGGAAGTTAAGTATGCTATCCGAATGCTGCCTCAGCAGCACCTGGTTCGTTATGAAGAGAAAGCGTTTACCGACCAGGGTTTCTTCTATGTCGATTCGACTTTTTTTGAAGTCTTTACGTTTCCCTTGCAAAGCGGGAATCCCAAAACGGCGCTCCTCCAGCCCAATTCCGTGGTGATTACGCAGCAAGCCGCCAGGAGGTATTTCGGAAACGAAGATCCGATAGGCAAAACGNNGAAAATACGCATTTCCATTTCGATTTTTTGGCTTCTTTCCGCACCTTGGGCATAGACGAAACAGAGAACTGGCGGTGGCGAAATCAAATTAACTTTTACACGTATCTATTACTCCCAGCAGATCGGAGTCCTGGACTTCTCGAACAGAAGATTGACGAAATCTACGAAGTGAATACCGGGGATGTGCTGGAACGGTCGGGATGGAAAATTCGCACCGTTCTGCAGCCGCTTGCCAGCATTCATCTCCATTCGAATTTCGAACGGGAAATCGAGCCGAATGGCAATGCAACCACGGTCTACATTTTATCGACCATTGCTTTTTTTATTTTGCTACTCGCCTGCATCAATTTCATCAATCTTGCCACGGCGCGCTCTTTCGAGCGTTTCAAAGAAGTCGGGATGCGTAAAGTGTTGGGGGCCCGGCGCGGCAATCTCATCCGGCAATTTCTGGCCGAATCGATCCTCATCGCATTTTCGGGTCTACTTATCGCCCTCGTTTTGGTCGATCTTCTCATGCCGGCTTTTAATCGCATCACAGGTCTTCGCCTCACAATTGATTACACAAACGATTGGGGACTTCTAATCGGTTCTGTCACATTGGTGCTGGTTGTCGGTCTGGTGGGCGGTCTTTATCCCGCTTTTTTTCTGTCAAGGTTTGAGCCGATAAAAGCCTTCAAAAGCCCGCATAAAATCGGGGTTCTAAAGCTGACGCAAAGAAGCGGGCTGCTCGTCTTTCAGTTTGTAATCGCGATCGTTCTCATTGTGGGAACGGGTGTGCTGCATCAGCAACTTCAGTTTGTTAAAACCAAGAGGCTCGGTTTCAACAAAGAGCAGGTGGTCGTGCTTCCATTGCAGGGGGCAGAGCTGACTCAAAATTATGAGACCTTTAAAGATGAATTGCGCAAGCATCCGCACATCCTTTCAGTGAGCGCCGGTTACGCCGTTCCGGGTGCCGGGGCTGGGCAGAACACGTTCCGGGTCGAAGGTGTCCCGAAAGAAGCGCGGCCATCGATGAAGACCCTGTATGTCGACCACGATTATATCAAAACCCTGGGCATCGAAATTAAGGCCGGTCGCGATTTTAGCCGTGACTTTGTCACGGATGCCACCGAAGGTTTCATCCTCAACGAAGCAGCGGTAAATGTATTGGGTTGGGATGATCCCATCGGCAAAGAATTTGGCTGGTGGAATCGCGATGGCCGGGTTGTCGGCGTCGTCGAGAATTTCCATTTTGCCTCCCTGTACCGGGAAATTGAGCCTCTGGTTATGTTGATTTTCCCGGATATGTTTCGGCAGTTGGCGGTCCGGATCCAATCGCAAGATGTATCGGCAACGTTAGCGTTTTTGGAAAATATCTGGCAGGCCTACGTCCCCAAACGTCCGTTTCAGTATTCTTTTCTGGAGGAGCGTTTCGATCGACTCTACAAAGCTGAGCAACGTTTTGGACAAGTATGGAACCTGTTCACAGCGCTGGCGATCTTTATCGCTTGCCTGGGACTTTTGGGTCTTACAGCACTCTCGACCAAACAGCGCACCAAGGAAATCGCCATTCGCAAAGTGTTGGGCGCTTCTGCGGTTGGGGTGGTTCGACTCATTTCAAAGGATTTCGTTCGACTCGTGCTGGTCTCAATTATCGTGGCCTGTCCCATTGCCTGGTATGCGATGCAGCGATGGCTGGAAAATTTCGCCTATCGTGTCGACATTTCGTGGTGGGTGTTCGCTCTGGCTGGGGGACTATCGCTGGTAATCGCAATACTGACCGTGAGTACGCAGGCGATTCGGGCGGCGTTGGCCAATCCCGTGGATTCGCTACGGTATGAGTAGTGCAAGGTCGATTTATGGGTTTCATCAACTGCAAATTTTAATGGGTTCGAGAATTGCAAAAAATTTGGGAGGGTTTATGCGAAGAATCTTGTGGGTCAGTTTTTTACTTATCGGAACCGAAATCGCACTTCCAAAATTGGGCGTTCAAACCAATCCGGAAACCTCTTCATCGGAAGAACGGCAGGGCGTTTATGCCATAACTCGAGTCAACGTCATCCCGATGCACGATAAGCACCTGCTACGGGACCAGACAGTGGTCATCGAAAATGGCAAGATCGTGTCGCTTGGGACGAGCGAGAGAATGCACCTTCCGGACGCGGCAACTGTCATCGATGGCTCGGGCAAGTATCTCATGCCGGGACTGATCGACACACACGTCCATCTGAACAAAGACGAACATTTGATACTTTATCTGGCAAATGGCGTGACCACGGTGTTGAATATGAAAGGCGGCCAATATCATCTGGATTTGCGTAAACGCATCGAACGAGGTGAGATCCTCGGACCACGCGTGTTCAGCACCGGTTGGTACGTCAACGAGCCCCGCCTGAAGACACCGGAGGACGCCGAAAAAGCGGTTACGGAGCACAAAGAGACGGGCTACGATTTTATCAAAATTCACGGTCGCTTGCAGGCCGAGACCTATGAACGCCTCATGACTGCAGCCCAAGAACACAACATTCCGATTATTGGACACGCGCCACGCAATTTGTCCTTCGAAACCGTGCTTGAGAAACAAGGTCAGGCTTTGGCCCACATGGAGGAAATCATTTACACGCATCCTGCCATCGCTGAGAAGTTTCGGCCATATTGGGGTAAAAAGAAGCAGGCGCAAAACGGCACCGATTTGAGTAGAGAGCTTGCCGACGTAGTCCAGAGCCTGGCGCCCAAAGTGAAGGAATCCGGCATCTGGATCACGCCGACGCTCATCTCATTCAACATGATCTGGCGGCAGCGTATCGATGAAGTTTACGAAGAACGGCTTGCGACAGCCTACATGCAATATCTCAGTCCGACCACGCGACAGTCCTGGAAAAACAGCGGTTACCGCAGCGACCCGAGTCCCATAACCACGTTCTGGCTCAAAGAAGCGTTCGAGCTGCAACAGGACATGGTGCGGGCGTTTCATGAGGAGGGGGTGCCGCTCATGCTCGGCACGGACGCGCCCATTCCATTTGTCATGCCCGGCTACTCTGCACACGAAGATTTACGCCTGCTGGTAGAAAGCGGCCTCACGCCATACGAAGCGCTGCGTGCTGGCACGATTCTCCCCGCCACATTTCTGAGGGTGGCAGATGAAGTGGGCACCATTGAAATCGGAAAGCGAGCGGACTTAATGCTGGTGAATGAAAATCCCATTGAGAATATTCAAAACACGACCAATATTTCAGGCATCTTTTTGAATGGCCGCTATCTGTCTCGTGACACGCTGGATAACAAGCTCGCTGACTTAGCCGCTTCCTATGATCCAATGGAGGAACTGCTGGCCGAACTCCAGAAAAAATTAGAAAACCACGGTGCGAAAGCCATGCTTCAGGCCTACAAGGCCAGCGGCACGCATAATGAGGAGGTCGCAGGCTTTGTGGAAAGTGCCGTCAACCGCCGGGGATACGATCTCCTGGGACAAAACAAAATCGACGAAGCCATCGAAGTGTTCACCTTGAATACGCAATACTTTCCCGACCAGTCCAATCCCTGGGACAGCCTGGGCGAAGCATATGCCAAAAAGGGGGAAACCGAAGTGGCCATCCAGTATTACAAAAAGGC
>JAABYK010000234.1:13405-14422 GCA_011775825.1 Candidatus Zhuqueibacterota bacterium
TGGGAAATAAACGAAGCAGCGGAGTGGATAAATCTACCGTTCAAGGTAATCCAACTTCGATGTGTCCTGTCTGAACGATTCCACGCCAAAATCGATCTTCTTAATCTGATTTGTGATCTGCCCTGCAGAAAACACTTGACTTTACAAACGAATATTGCTATTTTATGTTGCGCAACAAAATTGTTGCGCAACTAAGTGATTGCTTAAATTGCGGAGTCCATCCAATGCCTGAATTGATTGTCGGTAGTCCGCCTCGTGGTGAAGACTATTTTGGCCAGGAAGAGCTTATCGAAAACATTTGGGAGAAGCTCAAGCATGATAATGTCCTGCTGGTTGCACCGCGGAGATTCGGCAAAACCGGCGCCATGTATAAACTGCTGGATAAGCCTCGCAAGCCCTATCGACCCCTGTATATGGATGTCGAACACATTGAGGCGGCCGCCGATTTCATGGTGGAACTTATTGCAAATCTGATCCGCGATAAGCATTTCGCACGCATTATCGATAGCGCATGGAAAGGCACGAAGGGCATCGGACAATTTATCCGGAATCTCCCCGCCACCATCGAACTTGGGGGCGTGAAAGTCGAGCTACGTGAGAAGACCGATATTCCCCAAAACTGGTTATCTTACGGTGAACGCGTGATGTCTTTGCTCGCGAAAGATGGTCCGCCTCTGCTTTTGTTGATGGACGAATTTGCCGTCATGATAAATAATATGGCGTTGGAAAACGAAGGTGAAGTCAAACAGTTGCTCAGGTGGTTTCGTGGCGCACGCATCGCTCCCGATACGCAAACCAGATTCGTTATCGGCGGTTCTATCAATTTGGTTTCAACTTTGGATGCATTGGGTTTGGTAGATACGGTGAAGGATCTTGCCACAGTTCGGCTTAAGCCGTTTGACCAAGTCACAGCTAAAAAATATATCGAGGCCATTTTTGCCTCTCGGAAAATTAAGGTTTCATCGGAAATTGTTCAGGCAATACTCGACCTGGTAGGGGCACCCATTCCATATCTGG
>JAABYK010000435.1:0-5829 GCA_011775825.1 Candidatus Zhuqueibacterota bacterium
AGTAAACTGTCTTCGGCTCGCCTTCTTGCAATTCAGCCGACTTTTTCATGTTTACATCGGTGCCGTGTCTATCCAAATAGGTGAATTTCTTGTTCATTTTGGGATGTAACATCCACTGAATTTTTTCCGACACGTCTCTGGTCGGAAAATCATTGATTTTACCAAAAATAGGCCCCCTGTCCGAATCCAACCTCATGAGAATCACAAGGTCGCACTCTGATTTGAGGAAAGCTTCTACCCGGGTTGGGAAAAACAAATGATGCTTATGCAAACCCAGAACCGGAGCAAATTCCTCGCTGCGATCAGACCATGGAATCCAATAATTATTCATGATCTTACTCCTAATTTATTAGTAAAAGGGCCGGTTACTGGTTGATTTCTTCCATCTCTGCGGCAACCAACCCGCTTCTGTCATCTGTCTCAGAATCAACCTTTGAAGCAAACTCACTAAAGCTGATCATGCGCTTTCTGAGCCAATGAAACGCAGAGTAGAGTATGAGTTGCCCGGTGGGAGCAACATACACACCGGCTGCAGCATCCATATTAAACTGCCGACCGTTACGCTGAAATTCTTTTCGATTGACCTTCGTGACGGTGATCTCTGCGCCCGCGGAGTTGGAGAGCATGTCATCGATTTCAGGCAACTCGACTTCAAATAGGCCGGCCGTGTCCTTCTTGCTGAAGGTTGGCGCAAAGTTGCCGGTATTGTGCATCCCGATTAAGAACAACTTGCCATCAGCTTGTCTGACGAAATTGATGTTCTGATAGTCGTGAAACTCGTTATCCTGACCATCATTTGACACAATATCTTCTCGAAACCAACTGATTCGTTCATCTGCAAAGCCATTTTCGAAATTTGTGTCCTTCGAGATGTACAGATCCATGCGCCTGCTGTCGTCTCGGTTCGTTATTTGAGGATCGTTGCTACACCAGACTCCCAGCAAGAAAGGACCGTCCGGTAAATTGGTCAGTGCAACAGCATAAGCCTTCTTACCGGGCAAATCCAACTCAAAAGGAAATTTCTCCGGTGCTTCCGGCTTCGCAAAGTTGTAAAACACCACCTTCGAATTGATCGGCACCTTTCCGCCGAAGATTCTATATTTGGGTTTGGCGCTGTAAACCGGAACTGCAACAATGTCGCCGAGGACGCTCATGCCACCGGCATGCCATTTCTCGCGGTCAACCGGAATCGTCGCGACAATCTTATCTTCCTCCGCGGTATTCTCCCCGTTTCCTGATCTCCAACGGCCATTCTCGTTCCCGGAATTCATCTTTATCACAAACAAATGAGACATCGGTTCGTGGGGATCTCCGCCTGACACCACCAAATAATCGTGGTTGCACAACCTGCACATCCCTTGAAAATGATTGTCGAACCCGAGTGAATTAAAAATATGTGCCGTGTACCGACGACCCCGGATTTCCTCTCCATCGCCTGCGGCCATATCCCGTCCATTCTCAGCGATCTGAGAAAATGCTTTCTGGACGTTTGCCACAGTCGGATTGCTATCATCGAAAGTTCCCCCGGAAAATCGTGACGGTTTAGAATAGCGATAGTTCTTCACGCCAGCCATAAAGCCCTCCATACCATTGGTATTTGTTTGAGGAGCGGGGTATCTGTTGTCTCTCGGGGTGGATACTACTTCAGCGAAGTGTAAGCAGAGGAGTGATTCTCGAGGTCTAAATAACTCACGGTTGTTTGAAAATTCGAAGCTTAAATTTAGCTTCGAAGAAGTAGTTTCTCGATCCCTGCCACCACAATCCGCCTGCATGAACACAGACGGGAAGTCCATTTCCATTGGCCACCCAGCTTCCCGTTAATAAGAAACCTACTAAAATCATCCCTTTCCAGTAATGATTGTTTATTAGTTAGAGCGTTTCACGTGGCGTTTTCTCTCAGCACATTTTATCTTTTGTTTTATTCATTCCGCTTTGGAATCACCGGGGAATCCTTGCCGCTCAAAATCGCCTCGATCACGAATTCTTTTGAATGAATCGGTTCGTCCTGCGCCGTCTGTACTGCGAAACGAACCGTTTCCTTTCTGTCCACACCATCCGGAACCAGCCAGATAGTCCGCCAACGCCAGCGCTCTGAATCTTTTGCCACCGAATCCACGACCGTTACAAAATTCAGGCTGAGTGTATCCGTTTCCACAACGCCAACACCTCCGTTCCCCTTGTAAAGATCGGACGAGATTGCCAGGGGTTTCCACCCGCCGGCCTCTTTCCTTTGGATACTCACTGAAGGATGAAATCCGGGCCAAGCTCCATCGCTATCCGCTTCCATGCTGGAAAGGACAATCGGCTCTTCCCACCAGGGAAATTGCGGGAAATTGCGATACACTTTTCCTCCGGTAGTATCTTGCAATAAAGTTTGTAATCCCTCCAACAACGGCCACGGTTCCTGCGCGCTGATCTTCGCAAAATCCTTCTGAACTCGCGGGCCAGCTGCGTATTTTTTAGTGCGATCAAAATCAGAGGTATTCTTCGGCATTTCGGTAACTCGGCCCAGTTCTTGTTCTATAAAGAGCCCAGCCACCTGACCGTACATAGTCGAGGCACCTTCATAATGCTGCGCGTTGTACTCGGAAGGGGTCGTAAAATAAGAGAGGTATTCGTTGGCCAGACCGATGAGTATGACCGAATCTGCACCGGTTTTTTTCTGGATTGTGTTTCGGATGCGGTTGCCCAGGGCTACAGTAAACTCTCCCGGCAAGGTCACAAATACCGTAGAACCAATCGAGTATACTCCTAAAGGGATTTCAGTAGGTAACTTCAAAGCCTGTTTAACAATATCCTCAGCCAATTTACCGATTATTGATTCTTCGGGGATTTGCAGAACTTTGCTCAATACTTCTTTCAGAAGAAAGGCTTTATATCCCTGCTTTGCATCGCATTCTTCAGACGTAAAGCCTTCGCGCAGCCCAAAATCATAAAAAATCGTCCGGCCGTCTTCGGCGCCACCAAAGGTCCCAATTCCTGGGTAAGGATCTTTTGCGGTTCGCATCTCTTCAGTCGAGACACATAGGGCGTCTGCTTCGTCATAAAGATCCGTCACCTTGGAATCTTTTATTTCAAGCATGCGATAGCGAAATGAAAGCTCACCGTTAGTTAATTGCTTCGCCTTGCTCATTCCCTCGAGGATACCCTCGGCGAGTGTATTCCCAAGTCGGAGCGTGTTGTTTCTGTTTTGATCGGTCCAATTAAGGGAAACGTCTCCTTCAGCTCCATTGAAGATTGCCACTACCGGCGTCCCATCAAAAGACTGTCTTCGGAGCTGCTGTTCCACCAGAGTTGAAGCAACCCCAAAAACATCGCTGCTGTACACCTGCGTCTCCGGTCCCATGACGGTGGGATGCGCTGCAAAAAACGCCGCGACTGCAATCGGGATTTTCTTCGCGGGGTCTTTTGCCGTCACTTCAAAAACAGTCAGTGTGTTATCCACCGCCTGCAAAGCCACTTCTGATACAACCGAAGGAGGTAAGTCCGAGAGCTGAGCTTGTTCGGAATCCGCGGCTTGGCTCAAGATCGCGTTTCGTTCTTGAACCGGATTTTTTTCGAAAGCAGGCAAACTCCTATTCCGAGAGAGATTTGGGAGCTGAATCGAGGCTTGTTTCAATACCGCCGGTTCCCTTGCCGAAACGGCATGATAAATGGCACGGGCTATCCGAGAGGCCAAAAATGCAAACAGGATCTTATCAAAACCGCTTTGAGGTGAGGCAATCGCATTGTATCCGGCTGAACTGAAGAAATTTCCAGGACTGTGATGGGTGTGCGTACCAACCAAAATAATCTGTTCCCGGCCAAGGAAGGCAGAATCCGGATGGGCCGTCTTAATTTGCTGACCGACGATTTGGGCCACTTTATCCGCTAAGCCAGCAGGCATGGACTGCAAATCGCACGAAACCAATGCAATTCTGTTGCCGTCGATATCCTGCAGGTAGATCGCCTTGGCGTAGAGGCGTGTCCACCAGCCTCGCGAGAACTTTCCGGCAACGGCAAAACCGCCCATTGGGTATCCGGGCGGCGGCGTGATATCGACTTTGGCGGCGCCCGCCATGAATGTGCCTTTGTGATCGATGAATTTCTTAGGCGGTCTAAGTTCGATCTCAATCTCAGCCGAGTTGTTGCAGCTTGATGAAAAACCAGCAAGAATGAACAAACACACAAATACGGTCAATCGGTTTTTTGCTCCCATTCCAGATGCCTCCAGTGTCTGTCAATGAAATACAAAGCTTTTGTGAAAAACGAGAGGCTGTCCAAAAAGTCCAATTCTCTTCATCCTGAGAAGTCGAAGGATGAGTAAGACGATTAAAATTAAACATGTTTCGACTCGTCTCAACATGACGTAAAGGGTGTGTGTCGACTTTTTGGACAGCCCTTAAACCCATGGACTTGCGTAATGAATCATTTTTACAAGTTTTGTGAAATAATCATACACAAATTAAGCTGCCGGTGTTGGTGCCGTCTCCGCCCGGGCTTTGCGAGCAGTCGGTTTGACTGCTGTCACCGCCTGCTTCGAAAATCCGACACGCTTGGTAAACGGGCTGAAAAATGTGCCTTTCTTGTTGAGCTTTTCATAGATTTCCAACCATTTGTCGAATTTGGGATAAAGGGCATGGATCAGGTCATGGGTTAGACTGTTTACCTGTCCCCAATGTGGCCGGCCAGAGAATTTGTACAATTCGTTTTCATAACGCTGCATCATCTCAAAGGCGCCATGCGTGTCTTTTACCATGATGATCTCTACCATGCACGTATCGTAGCCATGCATCATTGACAAAAAGGCTTCCGAAGCCTTAACAAATCGAACGGTGATGGAGGCCGTGTGATACAGTTCGCCAAGCGCCTCGTTCTCCTCGACCATCTCCAGCAATCTGTCGATGGCATCGATGTAGACATGATCTGTCATCGGAAAGCCAATTTCCTGGGACAGAGCCGTAATTTGGCTCGCCATGCCGATGTGGAACACTTTGTAGCTGATGTTGGTGTAGCCGTCATCCACCAACCCTTCCAGGGAAGAATGGATGATATCCGGTGATACTTCAGGTTCGATGTTGAAAATGAAGTTCAAGACCCGGCGAATAAACGGAATGGAAGCAAGAAACTCGGAGAAAAAATTCCGATTCTCTTTATCGTGTGCTAAATCTTCAGGCTCACCGGTAACGTTGCGTTTCGTGACGAGACAGGGATAGTCGCCATCTTTCTTGTAAGGACTGAGATAAAGCTCGTAGTGCCGATTGGCTTTGAGCACATCCCCCTTCTGCAGATCTTCTTTAACCTTTGCCCAGGTGTTGAGCGTGCGGACTTCCTTGAGCCAGAACTTCTGCTCCACACGCAGCATAACCGAGTAAAACACGCCCATGCATCCCATGCTCATGACCACGGCATTAAACCAGTCGTCATCTTGGATGAGTTGTCTATCCGGATATTTTCTCTTAAACGCGCCCCGGTTCGTAACGCCTTTTTTGGGCTCGATGCGGTACACGATGCCACCTTCCCCAACCAGCTCCAGAGACTCCACGATATTTTCAAAGGGGCCGAACTCGATACCGGAACCGTGGGTCGAAGTAGAAATGACCCCGACGATTGTCTGGCCATCATACCCGCCCATGTTTGGTAACGCCAATCCTCTCTTATCCAACTCCTGGTTAAGATCGCGGACGCGAATTCCGGACTCCACCTGAACGAGTGTGGTGGTGTCGACGCCATCATCTAAAAGCGAAGTGTCCAGATCGAGAACTTTGTTTAGCTTCTCGGGCAAAACCAGAAAGTCCGGCGTCACGCCCACGTCGGACCACGAATGGCCCGATCCGATGGCGCGGACTT
>JAABYK010000435.1:5894-7931 GCA_011775825.1 Candidatus Zhuqueibacterota bacterium
GTTTCCGAGTAGTTCTTCCATGTTTCACGCGTTTTGAAGTTCATGTTTCCCTCCCTTAGATGGTTAAAACTCTTCTATCTATTGATTATTGGAATTTGGGATTTATTTGTTATTTGTCATCTGGGTTTTGGAATTTGCGTCGCCGCGACGTTTGTCTGAAGTATGCTTCCAACTCATTTACCTACGTTACGACAGGAAACTTTTCCGGGCAGTAGCGGTCCTCGGAGCCGTTTTCCCTGGCTTCGACTGCGGCTCGATGGCCAGATGCTTCCTCCAATAATCAGTCACAAAAATTTGGTTAGGGTCCATTTCCGCTCTGATATCCATGAAATCGTCCCAATGTGGATAGCGCGTCCTTAGAAACTCTGGTCCAACCGGGGGACCATCCGGGAAATATTTGCCCCAATGAAATCGGACGTCAAATTCCCGCAACAATTCCCAGAACTGAGGGAAATAAGTCGTGGCAGGGTTCTCTTTATTTTTTGCGAACCAAAAGAGATTGATTTTGACGACGTCGCGTTCGTAAGCAGGACTCATCCAGAATTTGCTGCTTTTCTTGACGTAAATCTCGCAAGGATAAGCGGCGGTGGCCCAAACACCGTTATTGCCATAATGCTCTTTAAGCTTGTTCATGACTTCCCGCGTTCTGGAAATGGGAATCCACAATTCGCTGAAATGAAATGGCAGCCACTTGTCGCTCAAACTTTTATCCATGGGCAAGGCCTTCCACCATGTATCCCAGAATTTCTGCGTCCCCTCTTTGCCGACTGTGCTGGCGAAAAGATTTATGATGGGCGCAAGCGTAAGCTTCAGAAAACCGCGCGTGATTTTCCCTAACAATCCCGGAGAATTCCATCGTTTAATGAGGCGATAATATATTCCGGAAAGGATCTGCGAAAGTTGTCCTGAAAACAGAATCACCGGGAACTGTTCGTACGGCTTTGGCCGGAAATTCTCAGGTGAACCGGTTTGCGCAGTGTAATCTCGCGGCTGCATCGGGCGCCCTTGCCAAACCGTTACTTTTTCAACCCCTTTCTGCGGCCACCAGAGTAGGCGAGCGTATTCCGTATTTTCAAGGAAGGACTGTAAGTCGGGTTTGTCTGCCGTGCCCGTCCCAAAGAGATCGACCTTGCTATCTGCAATTTTGGTTGTCTCTTCGTGACCAATGAGATGAAATTTTGGCATGCATTGGAAGGTGACAGCGGTGATAATTCCCAACAAACCCATCGAGACCCCGGCTGCATAAAACTTGTCGCGATAGCTTGCCTCAGACAGTTCGTGGGTCTTTCCATTGCCATCAATTAACCGAATTGCGACGATGTGGTCGCTTATGGAATACGTCATCGATCCTCCTGAGGAACCCGTCGACAAAAAGCCCGAGACCGTCTGGTGAATGATGCCGCCCGTGCTGGGAATGGCCCAGCCGCGCTGATCCACCTGGTACAAAAGACTGTTCTCCACGGTGGAGGACTTGGTGGGATCGGCCGGATCTTCACCGAGATGGCATCCTCCCTGTGCGGTTACCTGCATCTTCTCGTCATCAAAGGTGATATCGATCATTTTGTCGAGCATCATATTGATCTCTTTTTCATCCCGCTTGCCTTTGGCGAAGCCATCGGTATAGATGGCCGCACCCACGGAGTGCGCCGCACCGCGGACACGAACTGTCAATCCGTCCTGATTTGCACGCTTTATAAGGTAGCGGATCTCGTCTTCATTGGCGGGATGATAAAAGCCGTCGGATGACCTCGTTATGTACCTCATCACGCCCCTCCCAATTCTGCTTTTTCCCGTATTAGCTCTTTGCTATGCCACAACTCTTGATGCCGACGTTGCGAATCGGCATACCCATGGTCAAACAATCGATCGTAGTATTCCAGATCCAGGTGATGGGCCTGCAGCCAAATCCCGGGAACATACATGGCATCGACGTGTGCCGGAAACCGGCCATGGGTTTTGTAAATATAATTGCAGATGTCCTTCACACACTGGATGGTGTCTTCGGTGTGATGGGGCACTTCTTTGAGGTATTTATCC
>JAABYK010000435.1:7952-9554 GCA_011775825.1 Candidatus Zhuqueibacterota bacterium
TTTCCGTATTTTCTTTCTATTAAGGCGTCGACGGCATCGCTCATATTTTCATAATACGGGGGACACATCCCCTCGATTACGCCATCCAGACCGACCGGATTGGCTCTGGCTTTGGGAAGAGGAATGCCCCATCGCAACCAGTGAAACAGATTAAACCCGGGAACGTGATAGCGAAAGCCCAATCCTTTTCCATACTTCTCAGCAAAATAGGGATGCCCGAGCAGGAAGGGCGGTCCGATTGTGGCATGAATCCATCCGCCCAAACCCAGAGCCTGGGTCGTGAGCATGATATTTTGCAGCAAGAGATGCGCTTCGATGTGAGTCCGCGCCGTGCCAAAAATCCCCAGCGGCAGATTGATGTCCTTGTTGAGAAATCCGTTTTTCACCCACTTTTTGACACCAGCTTCTCGATAGAAATTTCGATCATCCAAAATCGTCGGCCTGTAGCCGTCTCCCTGACTCATGACATAAAGCAGTGCGTTGATGTACTGCACCGTGGTATCCACAATGGGAAACAAGATGGTCGTGCCAGGCAAGTTTGACATATAGCGGTTCGAGTCCAGATAATAGGGAAATTCGCGCGGCACGTTGATGCGTTCCTTTGTAATACGTTGCTTGGCTTGTTCTGCGCGAGCAATGAGATTTTCCGGCGTAAATTCGAGCTTCCCGTCTGGCGGATCGAGTCGCTTGAGAAAATAGGTTCCCGAATCGTTGATCAGGAAGAAGTGAGTCGCTTGCGCATTATCCGGGCTTGCAGCCGCGCGGCCCGCCATCGTAATATTGGGTGAACCGACAAGGTGTTTGCCGCTCTCTGTTTCGAAAGGCCGGTCTGGCATAGTCATGCCTGTGGTTCCCGTAACAGCAATCAAGATAGCTTCTTCGAGAGACGAAAGCGGCTGCGGTTCCTGATTAGATGTGTAACTCAGGCTCCCCGCCGGAATGGATTTTACTCCCTTGCTAACGCGACGCGTCCGGCGATTGAAAATCGCATTAAGCAAAGGATATTGCAACGCATGTTCGAGTCCATGCTTGTTATTTTCTTTCACAGCTCCCTCCCTTCCCAAGGCTGGGTAGTTTGGTTGAATTGGACTTAGTGCCTATTTCAGATTTTAGGTATAGAGTCTATAGCTAGAGATGCTTTGTGTGAGTGTTGAGCAAGAAGCGTAGAGCGAAGAGCGTTCGGTTATCGCTTCTCACTCTACACTTTTCGCTTTGGATGTTACAAAAAACCTAGCTAGAATGTTGGCCGAAAGTTCAGTATTCACTCAGCAGTTATCCCTCGACTCGGCTCAGGATGAAACAAATTCCCTTCATGGTGAGCGGAGTCGAACCATAAATTTGTCGCTTCGGGACTTTTCGGCCAGCCTTCTAGACTTATTTCTGAAATAGAATGACTTAGTAAGCGAAGGTGTCAATACAGAGGTTTGGCGAGAGGCATCTCAGGCTGAATTATAGCTTTACTAAATTTCCTCCTAAAAAAGCGACTTCTTCAAAGAACATTCGAAAATAAAGTTACTCAAAATCCGCCCAAGTCTCCCCATCCACATCCTCATCAAGGAACCACCCGGACTCAGGCGGAATTGAGCTCTGAGAAGTAGGTAA
>JAABYK010000435.1:9565-11441 GCA_011775825.1 Candidatus Zhuqueibacterota bacterium
GCGCAAGATCGCGAATTTTCATGTAAGCGACCGCGCTCAAATGCGAACCAGCGACAAACCAAAGTTGATTGGGCATTATGCGCATAAAGCCGAAACTACTGGTTCATTCGCACCTTAATCCACTCGGCAATTCCTTCGCGCTCTTCACCCACGGATTTGACTTCAATGAGTCGACCCATCTGAATATCGGTAAATGCCCCCATTTTATTGGTCAATTTAAGGTGACTGCGATCCAGCCAAATCCTGGTTTCGTCTGTGATCTTTGCTGTGAAGCTACCGGAGGAGTCGGAAACCGTGATTGTTTGAGTCTGCTTGTTGACTTCGTCGACTGTTCCAATGACCGTATGTTTGCCAGATAAGCCCGGAGATTCCCCGATTGGGATAAATCTCTCCGTCGCCTTCTGTGCGTATGCCTGTGAACCGATCAGGAACAAAACAATGGCAAACAGTCCTGTATATTTTCTCATGGTTGGGCCCTCCCTTATTTTTGTGTTGTTTTCATGGATGTTTCCACGAGTTCGTCTCGAGCCTTCTCTAACTCGGTGGCAGCTTGCCGTGCCAATCTCCCTCTGGAGAAGAAACTGTCGATGCCCTCCTCAGCGAGTCTGCGGGCTTCCTCTAGAAACGCCACCGCATCCGGATGCAAGCCTCCTCCTGCCAGAACCATGATGCTATCATCCGTTTCATCGATGGCTCGCGCCAATAGAGTTTCGGATTCATCTCTCTCAAAGAAGCCTCTTTCGGCAGCCCGCTGTGTGAAATCGATACTCTCGCCGATGTTTTCCAGTGCATTAATTACCCGGAGAAAGGCCGCCACGGCCTCAACCTGAGTGGCATCCAAATTGATGCCGCTGCCCGTGGCTTGAACCAGCAGTTGTCCGGCCGGTGAATTGTTGAATGCGTCGCCGTTGTAAAAAGCCACCGCGCCTTCGATGGTTTCCACCGAGTTATTGTGGAAAAAAGGCCCGGTATCGGCCGCCTCCACCAAAGGTGGCGTGTTAAATGTACTGTCGCCTGGTACGCCGAAACCATCATCGGGAGGTACCAATTCCCCGGTGAGATCCGCTGGTTGGTCCGGCAATTCTTCGACGCCCGTATTGAAATTCATGTTGCCGGCATCCGGACCAAAAATAGTCGGATCCGCATTGGCCCCGGCATTGACGTGACAGGCGAAACATTTCCCCGACGTCGGATCATTGAAAATATCCTGGCCTCGAGAGGCAACGGTGCCTTTCAAGGCCAGTGGCAACACTAAATCCTCCTGCCGACCCAGAGACAACATGAACGCTTCCAAAGCATCCAGCTCCTCATCGGTTGGCAATCGAAAATCAACATCCGGAACCCGATTCAATGTCTTGGTAAAGTGTTGAATGACCGCGCCGGTGGAGAATGACCTCAATGAGCCGTCACCCGGCGCCCCATCGCCGGACCAGCCGGTACGAGGCCCCTGGCGACTGGCCACGGACGTAGGCAACGCCAATGTGTGCGGAACCCCTCGCATGGTAAATTTGTTGGCCAGATCGTCAAAGCCGTCGAGGTTTTCCAGGATCAAACCGACTTCCCGCATCAGTCTGGGATTCTCGAAATTTTCTTCTAAGTCGGGATTGAATTCGGCCACAAACAGGGGGTCATCATCCGGAAGCGTAGCGATGAACGCGGGATCGATGGTGAAGTTGTTCTCTTCAGGATGACATGTTCCGCACGTTCTGCCATTGCCTTCAAATGTTTCATTGAAAAAGACCTCTCTGCCTTTCGCCACGAGATCCTTTTCAGCCTCTGGCTGTGCGGATGACTTGCAGGACATCAGAAACATCAAGCCCAACAAAAAACCAACTAAAGCTCCCATCTCTACCTCCTTGGTTTAGAACAAGAGTAT
>JAABYK010000435.1:11458-11603 GCA_011775825.1 Candidatus Zhuqueibacterota bacterium
TCGTTTAGCAAAGCGTTTTACTACGGATCCAAATGTCGGTGTGTCGAATGTTAGCTCGAGATGCTTCCGGAGTGACGTTTAGAATGAAACCAAGATGTGAACTTGCGACTAGGGAAGAATTTTGTCACCCAAACAACTAGTTGCG
>JAABYK010000667.1:0-12464 GCA_011775825.1 Candidatus Zhuqueibacterota bacterium
TCGTTATGGTCGCAACTCATGGGGAAAGCCGTCACCGGTCCCTTAAAAGCGGAAGAACTCGAACCCATTCCCATGGCACACACCACGTGGGCCGATTGGAAGGCAAAACATGAAAACACGCTGGTGCTTTCCACCGACACCGGCTATCGCCGAGATTACGACCGCGACCCTTATGCGGGATATGAACGCAAAGACCGCGTCATGTTTCCCGTGAGCCACAAAAACGACAAGTACCATATGAAAGAAACGGTTGTCGGAATCGAAATCGACGGCAAGTTCAAAGCTTATCCGTTCTCAGAATTGGAAAAAACGTCAGGAAGAATAGAGGACAAATTTAATGGACAGAAGATTGTGGTACATTATGACGATAAGCACAAGACCGCAACCGTGACCGATCCACAAGGGAATGAAATACACAGCACGATTCTGTACTGGTTCGCCTGGGTGGCATTTCATCCGGACACACAGGTGTTTCAGGCGCCAAAATCCTGACATAAAGGAGGTTACATGATTGAGGAGTCGAAATTACTTTTGTTTTTGACAGCAGCGATCATTCTTCTGATTACACCTGGACCCGCCGTCCTTTATATTATCACGCGGAGTGTTGATCGAGGACCTCTGGCAGGCATCGTTTCGGGACTGGGCTTAAGCGCTGGATCACTTATCCATCTCGCAGCCACGGTCCTCGGCGTTTCGGCTCTCCTGCTTGCATCGACGATAGCATTTAATGTGGTTAAATATCTCGGCGCAGCCTACTTGATTTATTTGGGGATAAGCAGATTGTTAGAGCGCAATAAATCCGATTCGACGCATCTCAACCCGCAAACCAATTTAAAAAGCGTCTTCTACCAAGGGATAACGGTGAATGTTTTGAATCCCAAAGCAGCTCTGTTTTTCTTTGCGTTTTTACCCCAATTTGTCGATCCGTCCAGGGGAGCAGTGACTGTGCAAATCCTGACGCTGGGGATGATCTTCATTCTTCTGGGAATGATGAGCGACAGTCTGTATGCTCTCTTAGCCGGAACGCTTGGAAAGTGGCTCAAAGGCAATGCCCGCTTTTTGCAAGCTCAACGATTCTTCGCCGGATGGGTTTATATCGCGCTTGGCCTGGCAACTGTTCTCACTGGCGCTCGAAAGAAGTAATCACAACCGGTTTTAACTTCAGGCACTATGCAATGCTGACCACAAGCACCATCGAGAGTGTTTCGAGTGAATGTGAACTCCTCGTCATGTACCGCTCCTTTGAATCCGAAATCATCAGAACGCATCTGCAGACCTAACGATTTGACCCACAATGCCATATTCTTTGGCCTCGCTTGCCGACATCCAGAAATTTCTATCGGTATCTTGCTCCACTCTCTCAAGTGGCTGCCCGGTTTGTTTCGCAATGATCTCGTTCAGTCGACGTTTCATCCGCGAAATTTCTTTCGCTTCGATTGCCAGATCGACCGCACTTCCACTCATACCTCCGAGCGGCTGATGAATCATAAATCGCGTGTTTGGCAGGCAGAATCTATTTTCTTTTGGTGGCGCAACAAATATGAGCGCACCCGCACTGGCCACCCAGCCCGTTCCGATCACCTTGATGGGTGCCCTACAGTACTGAAGCATATCAAAAATGGTATCCGCCGATTCCACATGCCCACCCTGTGAATTGATATAAACCTTGATCTCATCCTTAGATTCAGCCGATAAAATTAACAACTTCTCCGTAACTGCCTGGGCCACCTCTTGATTGATGGCGCCGTAAATGAGAACGGTTCGGGCTTTGAGCAGCTTTTCTTCGACGACAGCTCTAAAATCTTCTTTCTTTTGCGCTTCAAATCGATTTTTCATTGAATTGTTCTCCTTGTTTTTAACTTCCACAATCTCTACAATAGACAAGCTAAAATATATGAAATTATTTGCAAAATCAAACATAAGTTTAACAAATTGGGAATGTCCCCTCGAGGGGACAGCCGACGAAGTCGGCAGGGGTGTCAAACCCATCACGCAATCTCAAGAGTCTTATTCGAGCTCCGAGATTAATGAGATAATGCGAGAGGTTTTTACTTGATTTAGACACACCAAATTTGCTATATTTGATCACTGGTGTCCGGTTGTTTTTAAAATTGGTCTTTTTAAGTTATTGATAATAAAATAGTAATGTCTACATAGAAGTTTTTTCTATTTCAACTCAAACAAAGTGCATTATTTGGAGTTGCGTTTATGTTCTTGTACAAAAAGACTGAAATTGGGCATTGCACTCTACACTTTCTTGGATATTTTAAGCACTTCTCGATTCAAAAAAGTTGATATTTTACAATTACTTACAAAACTCACGATCTACGACTTGAACGTAATCGCTGTAACCAACTAAATTTATTTGATAACCGGACAATAGTGATATTTGATTGTTAATTTTAAGGGACAATGGGAGACGTTCTATGGCTAAAATACAAGAAGTTTCATTGCGAGAATATGTGCACCAGATCTTGAAAAATGCTGTTTACGAAACCGATAACAGCTTGGGAAAGATTCCATGTGTGGTTGCTGAGGCCCCTGACTTGTCAGGTTGTTTTACCCAAGGGGAAAATTTTGAAGAGGCTAGGGAAAATTTGATTGATGCCATAGAACTCTGGATAACGGCCGGATTACAAGACGGCGAACAGATGCCGATTATCAATAACTGTCGATTAGCCGTTTCTTCGGTTCAGCTTGATAATCAAAGAAAGTCGAAGCAAGAGGAAACGATTGGCTGATCTTAAGCCTTTACCCCGCCACAAACTGGTCCGAAAATTACGTAAAGCTGGCTTTGAAGGTCCTTTCCCTGGAGGCAAGCATTCCTATATGACCAAAAGCAATAAACGAATAATTATCCCAAACCCGCACCGAGGAGATATTGCGGTCGGTTTGATTAAGAGAATTTTAAAACAAGCCAATATCTCTGCAAAGGAATGGCAAAAATTGTAATCAAAGCATGGTCAATTCACCCATTTCCTCTCATCTGTTGTCATGTTCAAGCCATGGTAAATGCCCTTTCGGATGGCTGTTCTTTGGGCGTTCCTTGGGCACAAGTTTATCTGCCATCCTCAAATGTCAATAAAAAACTGGCTATGAACGCACTATGTCTAAACAAAAGTGCCCATGAATTTGGAAGCTGATCCCCCGGTCAGGTAGACCTTCCGATTTTCCTTGATTTTAAAACAAGAAAATTGGTATAATTTACGTAAACAATGTCCGTGAATTAATTATAAGCATACCATGCGTGAAACTCTGGCCATTTTAGAAACTCTGGAAAAACTCAAAAGCAAAGGTGAAAAAGCTGCGCTTGCCACAGTCGTGCGTACCGCCGGCTCAACTTACCGGAAAGAGGGCGCCAAAATGCTCATCAGTGAGAAAGGCGAAACGGTGGGCTCCATCAGCGCTGGGTGCCTGGAGGCGGATGTTCTGGAAATCGTCCCGAACGTCATCCAAAGCGGCGAGCCAAAGCTGCTTCGCTACGACAATACCGCGCCCGAAGACGTCATCTGGGGTCTCGGGTTAGGTTGCAACGGCGTGGTGGAGGTCTTTGTGGAGTCGGTGGAGTAGATTCTAAGCCTGGAACATCATTAAACCACCAAATCCAAATCATGCAAATCGAACCCTGATCCGTGAATCATTCCGAAACTAAATTCGACTTCTATCATCTCCTAAAACGAACGGTCGAACAAAACAAGCCGGTTGCCCTGGCCACGGTTATTTCAAACCAATCGAAGAGAGCAGTTAAAGTAGCGGCTAAAATGCTCGTGTATGCTAATGGCAGCCACGAAGGCGGTCTTGGCAATGCAGATTTAGATAAGCGCGTGATCAGGGATGCTCTGGAGCTTCTGTTAAAGGAAACATCCAAAACACTCACGTACGAATTTGAGCCCGAACAAAACATCGAAGTCTACATTGAATCGATTTTGCCGCCGCCACATTTGGTGATCATCGGTGCGGATCCCGATGCAATCCCGATTGTCACTTTGGGCAAGCAATTGGGGTTCAAAGTGGTGTTGGTAGACCACCGCCCCAATTTTGCTAATCGAGACAAATATCCCGATGCCGATGAGACATTGGTCGCACAAGCAGAAGAAGTCCCACAGAAAGTCACCCTCGACGAAAAAACGTTTGTGCTGATCAAGACTCACAACTACCTCAAAGACAAAGACATATTGCAGGCTGTTTTGAAGTCAAAGACCAGATATATCGGGCAACTTGGTCCAAAAGCTCGGGCCGAGGACTTGCTTAAAGACCTGTCGGAAGAAGGATTGCATTTCAGTCCGGCTGAATTAGAACGATTGTATGCTCCTGTGGGTTTGGATATTGGTGCCGAAAGCCCGGAGCAAATTGCGTTGAGCGTTTTGGGAGAAATGCTGGCAGTCAAAAATGGCCGAGAGGGCGGCTTCTTGCGACATCAGACCCAGGCGATTCATCCACGAGATTAATCGAATGCAAGATTGCCACTATCTACCAGAAATAGGGCCTGCCCGAAATCTGTTCTTATTTTCAAAAAAGGCATCCAGGTTTAAATTATGAAAAATAACCCATTCATATCGGCGATTGTTTTAGCAGCGGGAACGTCCACCCGGATGGGACAGAAGAACAAATTGTTTCTACGCATAGACCGCAAAACCATTCTCCGGTGGTCTGTCGAAAATGCGCTAAAGTCGACGGTAAATGAGGTACTGGTGGTCACGGGAGAAGACATCAACCAGGTCCTGCTCGAGTTAAAGCAATTGGATGTCAACGTTCTGATGAATCGAAATTACTTGTTGGGCATGAGCTCGTCGATCATTACAGGAATCAGGGCCGTAAATCCTAACTCTGATGCCGCCCTCATTCTGCTGGCAGATCAGCCAAATTTGCAAGCGGATACCATCGATCAATTAATTCAGACATTTCTCGACAGTGAGAAAAAGATTGTCGTAAGTCGATACGATGGAATTATTGGCAACCCGGCGTTATTCGACAGGAGTTTGTTTCCGGAACTCAAGCAGATTGAAGGCGACGTGGGCGCGCGGTCCGTTTTAAAGCGTCACTCCGATAACATCGCGGTCGTTGACATTCCCGAAGAAGAATCCCTGGATGTGGATACACCGCAAGACTTTGAAAAAATTCGATCTCTTCTACAAAGAGCAGAATTTAGCACAGAAATTTCTTGACATTATTTTTATATTTGTGTACCATTTCGGTGCTTCCAATCATAATATTTCATTCCGCATGAATTAACGGAGGAGTCAATCGTGAAACTGGAGGGAAGTGTCTCCTTACCTGCACCATCCGATAAACTCTGGGACATGTTGCAAGATCCTGAATTTCTAAAAGAGGTCATGCCCGGCTGTAAAGAATTGAAGCGGACGGGTGAAGACCAGTTTGAAGGCGTCGTCGGAGCTAAAGTCGGGTCCATCTTTAGCCAATACACAACAAAGTTTACGCTCTACGACAAGAATCCCCCTGACAGCTATCGCCTCAAAATCGAAGGCAGCGGTAAAGGTGGGTTCGTTCAAGCTGACATGAAGGTCTCTTTGGAATCTCAAGATTCAAATGAAACCGAGCTCACGTACAGTGGCGAGGCGAGCATCGGTGGCACCATTGCCAGAGTCGGTCAACGTCTGCTTGATGCCGCGACGAAGATGCTGATAAATAAAGGATTTAAGACACTCAAAAAGAAAGTCGAATTGTCACTCGGCAATAAATAGATAACGCTGGAATTCTGATCTTGCGAGACGCCGCAATGACTTAGTGCTCTATTTCAAAAATAGGTGTAGTTTTTTGGTAACATACAAAAGCGAAGAGCGTGGAGCGAGAAGCGATACCGAGCGCTCTTCGCTCTACGCTTCTCGCTCAACAATGACACATAGGCGAGCCATGCCGGATCTCAAGACCCTATCACTAAATCCGACACAGCACTTAGTTACAATCACATCGAAACATCGAATATTCATCAAAATCTCGAGCAGGGTTAATTTTTCTAGCGCTGCTTCACAATCTACAAGTTAAAACCTCAAACACTCATTTTTAAGGAGGAACCATGAGGCACACCATACAAGTCACGGTTAACGGTGTTCAACATGAAGCCGAGGTGGAACCGCGCGTCTTATTGGTGCACTTCTTGCGGGACAACCTGAGACTGACCGGCACACACGTCGGTTGCGACACCAGCCAATGTGGGGCCTGCACCGTTCTGGTGGATGGCATTTCAACAAAGTCGTGTACCATGTTTGCAGTGCAATCTGACGGGCGAGAAATAACCACCATCGAAGGGCTGGCCCAAAATGGCGATTTACACCCACTGCAGGCAGCATTTCAGGAAGAACACGGCTTGCAATGCGGCTACTGCACGCCTGGCGTAATCATGTCGACATACGATCTCCTGCAAAGCAATCCTAAACCGACCGAAGAAGAAATTCGCCATGCTTTGGAAGGAAATTATTGTCGATGCACCGGTTATCATAACATCATAAAATCAGTGCAACGCGCAGCGCAACTACTTTAGCAAGCACCAAATCTTGAATTCGAAATACTAAACAATTCCAAATGACCCAAAAAGAAATTTCAAAACGATACGATTTAGAAGATCGTACGTTGATCTTTGCAACAAGAGTTCGAGCCTCTGTGAAGAGATTACGTAAGACCATAACCAATATGAAGATGGGTAAACAAGTCATTAGAGTCTCAGGTTCTGTCGGCTCAAACTACATTGAAGCCAATGAATCGTTAAGTAAGAAAGATTTTGTTATGAGAATCAAGATTTCCCGTAAAGAATCCAAAGAGAGTCGATATTGGTTGAGATTACTGGATACAGGGGACGATTCGGAATTGGAAAAAGAAAGAAAAGTGTTGGTGCAAGAGGCAACAGAACTCATGAAAATATTTGGCTCTATTTTACAGAAAAGCGAATAGTCTCGAAATATTTGATATTAGAATTTTGAATTTTTCTAGGATTTCGATAGTCGTATTTCGAATTTCTTGTGAGTAACTTTAGGAGGCAAGAAAATCATGGCACAATACATTGGTACTTCGGTTAAGCGCAAAGAAGACCGACGTTTTTTGACCGGAAAAGGCAGTTACACCGACGACATCATCCTCACAAATATGACCTACGCAACCATCGTGCGAAGCCCACACGCTCATGCCAAAATCAAGTCCATTAAGACAGACAAAGCCAAATCCCATCCGGGAGTTGTGGCCGTGTTTACCGGAAAAGACTTGCACAGCGACGGCGTGGGATCTGTACCCAATGGCTGGCAAATAACCGACCAAATGAAAGAACCGCCCCATCCTGCTCTTGCCGTGGACAGAGTCCGGTATGTGGGAGATGGTGTCGCCGTCGTGGTTGCGGAAAATCGCTACATCGCCAAAGATGCCGCCGAATTGGTCGAGGTTGATTATGAAATTCTCCCTGCGGTTGTGGATACGGTGAAAGCTGTTGAGAAAGGCGCACCGTTGGTTCATGATGACGTACCAAACAACACCTCGTTTGTTTGGGAACTCGGCGACAAAAACTCGACGGATGATGCCCTGAGCAAAGCGGACCATGTCACCAAATTGGAATACGACAACCAACGGCTCATCGCCAACGCAATCGAACCGCGTTCGACTGTTGGTTCGTATGACTCCGGACGCGACGAACTTACACTTTATTCCAGCTCGCAAATTCCACATGTTGTTCGGTTGCTGCTTTGTGCTTTTGTTTTAAACTTGCCCGAACACAAGGTGCGCGTCATATCGCCGGACGTCGGCGGAGGCTTTGGCAGCAAAATCTGTCACTACGCTGAAGAGGTTTTGTTTGCCTGGGTAACTCGGAAAATAAATCGTCCGGTGAAATGGACAGCGGAACGCAGCGAGAGTTTCATCTCCGATGTTCAAGGCCGCGATCATCATACCGTTGCAGAAATGGGCCTGGACAAAGATGGGAACATTTTGGGAATTCGAGTCAACACGCTGGCCAATTTAGGTGCGTATCTATCTACATTTTCGGGTGGCATTCCGACCTGGCTGTACGGACCGCTTTTGGCCGGAACGTATACAGTTAAGAATGTTTATGTTAATGTGACCGGTGTGTTCACCAATACTCCGCTTGTGGATGCTTATAGAGGCGCGGGCCGTCCGGAAGCGACTTACGCGGTCGAACGACTGGTCGACACGGCAGCGCATGAAATGGGGATGGACCCTGTAGACTTACGAAAGAAAAATTTCATCCCACCGGATGCTTTCCCCTATCAGACTCCGGTTGTACATGTGTACGACAGTGGCAATTATGAGGGTGCATTAAATAAAGCTCTTGACATGATTGAATACAAGAAGTTCCGTAAAGAACAAGCAGAAGCTCGCAAGAACGGCCGACTGCTCGGCATCGGCTTTTCGACCTATCTCGAAGCTTGTGGACTGGCGCCTTCAAAAGTTGCGGGTGCCATCGGGGCTCGGGCTGCCCTATTTGAAGCGGCCAGCGTGCGCGTCCATCCGACCGGAAAAGTAACAGTCTCGACGGGGACTCATTCGCACGGCCAGGGACATGAAACCACTTTTGCCCAAATCGTTGCCGACGGCTTAGGCGTCCCGGTCGAAGATGTGGAGATTGTGCACGGAGATACCGGGGAGGTCCCGTTCGGAATGGGCACGTACGGTTCCCGAAGTCTCGCAGTCGGCGGAAGCGCCATCTACAAGGCGGTTGAAAAAATACAAGAAAAAGCCAAAAAAATCGCCGCCCACAAACTTGAAGCTTCGGAAGACGACATCGAGTTTGGGGATGGGAAATGGACCGTAAAAGGCACCGATAAGTCCCTTGGCTTGGGCGATATTTCCCTAACGGCCTACATTCCCCATGATTATCCCGAAGGTTTGGAGCCGGGCCTTGAGGACAACGCATTCTGGGATCCGACCAACTTCACGTTTCCGTTTGGCACCCACATATCCACAGTTGAAGTTGATCCGGATACAGGCAAGATCAAAATTCTGCGCTACGTGGCCGTCGATGACGTCGGCAACGTCATCAATCCGATGATTGTGGACGGACAGGTACATGGTGGACTCGCTCAGGGGATCGGACAGGCGCTTTGGGAAGGCGCTGCCTTCGATGAAAACGGACAGCTCGTGACGGGAACGTTTATGGATTATGCCATTCCAAAGGCAGACGATTTACCATCATTCGAGGTCGATCGCACGGTGACGCCTACGCCTGAAAATCCATTGGGTGTGAAAGGTGCTGGCGAAACCGGCACCATCGCCTCAACGGCTTGTATCGTCAACGCGGTGGTGGACGCGCTCCATCATCTCGGCATCCGTGATATTCAAATGCCGCTTACGCCTGAACGCATCTGGCAAGCAATTCACAACAAATGATGGGGGATTTGTGAATCGAAGTTGCGGTTCGATTCATTCATGATTCCGATAATAAAATTGAAATCAAGGAGATAGCAAGATGATTCCAAATGATTTTCAATACGTTCGAGCTAATTCGGTCAAAGATGCCGTTTCTCTTTTAGATAAGCATGGAGAAAATGCCAAAGTGCTTGCAGGCGGCCACAGTTTAATTCCGGCCATGAAACTACGTTTGAATGCGCCGGCCACGCTCATTGATGTGAGCAACATTGGCGACTTGACCAAAATTGGGGTAAACGGAAACAAACTTCAGATCGGCGCTTTAGCCACACACCGGTCTGTGGAAACATCAGACGTGGTCAAGAAAAACTGCTCGGTTCTTTCGGAAGCGGCCGCACATATCGGAGACGCACAAGTTCGGAACCGGGGAACCATCGGAGGCAACCTGGCGCATGCAGACCCGGCGTCCGACTATCCCGCTCTGGTCCTGGCTTTGGACGCAGAACTAGAGGTCGAAGGCAAATCAGGCAAACGCACCATTGCCGCGGATGATTTCTTCGAAGGCCTGTTTGAAACGGCGTTGGAATCCGATGAAATCATAGCAAATATCAACTTTCCGACACTTGGTAAAGGCACCGGCGCGGCTTATGAAAAGTTCCCGCATCCGGCCTCGCGCTTTGCCGTGGTCGGCGTCGCTGCTATGCTCACATTGGATAAAAAAGGCACCTGCACCTCTGCTCGAATCGGGGTAACCGGGGCTGCGCCGTGGGCCTTTCGCGCCACGGATGTTGAGGACGTGCTGACCGGCAAACCCCTTGATGAAAAAGCGATATCTGACGCGACCGCCAAGGTGGGTGATCCGGCAGACATGTTGAGCGATGCGACGGCATCGCCTGAATTTCGGGCGCATCTGTGCTCGGTCATGGCCAGGCGGGCATTAATGAAAGCCATGGAACGGGCAAAGTGAATGATTAGGGTATGCATCGACTTTGACTCGAAACCCGCGGATTTCTATTCCAGCGGGTTTCTTTTTTGATATAGCTCACAAATCAACATTCTTGAAAGGTATTGCAAATTAGTGAAAAAATGAGTATTATTTTTGATGAAAACCAAAGAGTATCTTATTCTATTAGGAAAAAATGCTCGCAAAAGACATCATCATACTACAGAAAGCGGTAAAGTAGTCGGGTTTGTAGTTCAACTTGAAATTTACATCAAGGCAAATGGAGAACGATCTTACGCTATGATACATCGCATGGATTTGCACATGTTGATCGATATAATATCAAAGGTAAGCAGACAAAAAGCCCTTTGTCGATGAATTTTAGTGAAACCTTAACTTATGCTGATGCTGACATAAATAAGAATTGGGAAAATTACATGAATCGATTCCTTAAGGGGTTGTATCCATGACCAAATTTGAACATAAGAACGCAGAATTAGTCACCGAATTTGATCGTTATGTCATTGATAACCCGGAATTAGCTGATGCCATTCCGGATGGCTCCCTGGTTGTCATGCAAATTGAAGGTGACGAGGAATTCAACGCACGGAGTCGAGAATTGGCAAAACGTCAAGCTGAAAAAAATCAGAAACTGATGTTTGTAAAAATAAAAAAGATGCGTCCAGTTATTTCAAGAATTGAAGAACTGGAGCTTATGGGGCAGATCTGATTTCAACGAAAACTACAACCTATGTCCACTTTCTCATCAATTGATGACATCCAAAAAGCCCTGCAAAAACAAAACTACATTGCAGAGCGCAACCTGTCCACCTCCCTTTTTCTTGCCCTAAAAATGGGCAAACCGCTGTTTCTCGAAGGCGAAGCCGGAGTGGGGAAAACGGAGGTCGCCAAGGTTCTGGCAAAAATACTCAACACCGAACTGATCCGTTTGCAGTGCTACGAAGGGCTGGACGTGCACAATGCCGTCTACGAATGGAACTACGCCCGCCAAATGCTGCACATTCGGCTTCTGGAGGCTGCCGGGCATCGGGACGAAAAGCACATTTTGCATGAAATATTCAGCCGGGAATTTCTCATTCGTCGACCTTTGCTACAAGCCATCGAAACCGATCGCAAAACCGCGCCGGTTCTGCTCATCGACGAGCTTGACCGGGCCGACGAAGAATTTGAAGCCTTCCTCCTGGAACTGCTGTCCGACTTCCAAATTACCATCCCGGAAATCGGCACCATCTCGACCGATAAACCTCCGGTCGTTGTCATTACCTCCAATCGGACGCGCGAAATTCACGATGCCCTCAAACGCCGCTGCCTGTACTTTTGGATCGATTATCCATCGGCGGAGAAGGAGTTTGAGATCGTCCAAACCAAAGTCCCGGATATTCCCAAAAAGCTCGCCCGCGAAATCGTCGCCTTCGTTCAGGAATTGCGAACCATCGATCTTTACAAACTTCCGGGGGTCGCCGAAACGTTGGACTGGTCAACCGCGCTTGCAACCTTGACAGAGACAGATTTACGCCCTGACCTCGTGGACAACACGTTAGGCACCTTGCTCAAGTATCAGGACGACATCGCCAAAGTTCAAGGTAGCGAAGCCGAGAAGATTTTATCGAGAATTCATGACAACAACCTCGCCACAAAACAATAGATCCACAGCCGACCGTTTGACGAGTCACGTCATCGGCTTTGGCCGCCTGCTCCGACGAATCGGTTTTGAAGTCGGTACAGAGCAGATTCTGGATGCTTTACATGCGTTAGATCTGATTGGCGTGAAAAGCCGATCCGACGTTTATTCCGCCCTTTACAGCATTTTCATCACACACAAAGAACAGCACGACCTTTTCAATCAGGCGTTCTACCTCTTCTGGAAGAGGCCTTCGCGGTTGCCAGAAATGATGCAGCTTTTTTTGCCGACATTAGAGGCCCCTCAATCAGAAAAGTCGAAAAAGTCAAAACGCGTCAAAGAAGCACTGGTGGAACCGAAAATCAAGCCATCTCAGCCCAAAAAGCGCAATGAGCAAAAGGAAGCCGTGGATCTGGTTTTCACGTACAGTCCTACCGAAGTGCTGCGTAAGAAGGATTTTGCCGAATTCTCCTCTGAAGAAGTCATAGAAGCCAAACGCATCATCAGCGAGATGGACTGGTCGCTTGCACAAAAACGCATTCGAAGGCGCGTTCC
>JAABYK010000667.1:12486-14997 GCA_011775825.1 Candidatus Zhuqueibacterota bacterium
GAGATGGTGAAACTGAATTGGCAGGGTCGCGCTAACAAACCTCGTGATATCGCCATTCTGTGTGACATCAGCGGCTCCATGGAGCGCTACTCCCGAATGCTGCTGCATTTTATGCATGCCTTCACCAGCGGCATGCGGCGAGTTGAGACCTTTGTGTTTGGCACGCGCCTCACCCGTATCACTCGCTATTTGCGGCACAGCGACATCGATGAGGCGCTGGCCTCGGTTTCGAAAAACGTCAACGATTGGGCCGGCGGCACCCGAATCGGTGAAGCGATCAAAGATTTCAATTACTTGTGGGCGCGCCGGGTTTTGCGCAGCGGGGCCATCGTGTTGGTCATCAGCGACGGCTGGGACCGGGGCGACATTGCTCTGCTCGAACGCGAGATGGCTCGGCTGTCCCGCAGTTGCTATCGCCTCATCTGGCTCAATCCGCTTTTGGGGTACCCCGACTATCAGCCATTGACCAGGGGAATACGAGCCGCTCTGCCTCACATCGATGATTTCTTGCCGGTACACAATTTGGAGTCGCTGGAGCAATTGGGTGAAAAGCTGGCCTCGATAATGAAACACCCCGCCCGCAGAATGGTATCCATCACGAAACCTGCCTGAACTATTGCGAATGGAAAAGCCTTTTGACATTGATTTTGAAAATGGTCGAAGAGCCAAAGCCGTTCGAGTGTTCCAAGAAGCTGATCTCCCAACCGCAATTCAAGAATTGGGCCTGACGTCACCCGTTCCAACCCTGGTTCTGATCGGCGGCGCAGGCGGGATCACAAAAGCAGACATGCAACGGCTGCGACCGCTGTTCGTAGATGTGCTGGCTCGTTTGGCTGCAGACCGCGAGTTGTGCATCATCGACGGCGGTACGGATGCCGGAATCATGCAATTGATGGGACGTGCACGGCGAGAAACGAATGGCAGTTTCTCACTGATTGGGGTCGCGGCACAAGGCACCATCGAATTGCCACAAGCCTCATCTACCGACGTCGAAAAAGCTCGTCTTGAACCCAATCACAGCCACTTTATCGTGGTACCGGGTGATAACTGGGGGGATGAGTCTGTGTGGATTTCGCGAACAGCGGACCTTCTCTCAAAAGGCATGCCCTCTTGCTCGGTGCTGATAAATGGGGGTGAAAACGCTCGTAAAGATGTGACGAACAGCACAAAAGTGGGTCGTCCCGTTTTGGTGATTTCCGGCACAGGAAGATTGGCTGATGAAATGGCTTCAGCTTCAGAAAAATCGCTACTGATCAAAATTACCACCATAACCCGGGATTCTAAAAGACTTAAATCGGACCTTGCAGCTTTGCTTGAGGAGGGTTAAAATGGATAAATTTGAAGAATACAAGTTTTTTGCTGAGAGTACGCAGTATCTGTCTGAAAGGCGACAGGCTGCCACTCAGACTTATCTCACGGTCAATACAGCCATCTTCGCTGTATTTGGCTTTCTGATTCAAGACGATGGATTCCAAGGTTGGGAATTGACAATCGTGAGTACACCGTTGTTTCTTGTGGGAATTGTGGCTTGTTCAATCTGGTATAAAATTATCACACAATATAAAAGCTTAATCGGTTGGCGATACGATCAGTTGATGGAAATGGAAGATTCAATTGAAAACAGTCATCAGATGTACAGGAAAGAGTATAAAGACTTCTTTGAACCACGGGAAGGCAAGGAATGGTTCGGTTTTTCTAAATTAGAGCGTTTGTTACCTTTGGTTTTTGTAGGCCTATACGCCGCATATGGTATCGCTTTGATCATTATAAAGGCCACATGAAACAATCAAAAAAGCGCCTCAGTTGTGCAGTGAGTATTTTTCAAATAACGCTATTATGATTGAGTAGTTGCAGATGGCGATTCTTCTCGATGCTTCTCCACACTCGAACTCTGCGCAAGATCCAAATCAGGCTTAAATTCAATGCTGTAAATATCCAGAATCGTCAGGAAGAACACGGCGATCACCGGTCCGATGATGAACCCCATGATTCCGAATAGACTGATCCCGCCTAAGGTTGAAAAGAAAATCATCAGATCGTGCATGCCGGCATCGCGGCCCACAAGCCTCGGACGCAGCAAATTGTCGATGTTGGCGATCACAACCACGGTGACCAGAAAGATGCCGATCCCCTGCCAAATATTGCCGAGGATGAGCTGTATAATCGCAGCCGGATACAGCACCAACCAGGAGCCAACCAGGGGGATCACCGAGAGAAACACCATAACCACACCCCAAAGAATGGCCGAACCCACTCCGAAAAACCATAAAGTGAGTCCACCAAGAACGCCCTGAACCAATCCGATGAGCAGCGTGCCTTTTATGGTTGCGCGAGAGACCGACACAAAGCGATGCATAAGTTCTTCTTCATGCGCATCGTTAAGAGGACTTAGATACTTGATGCGCTGAATGAGTCGGTCGCCGTCTCGGAAGAAATAAAACATCGTAAACAGCGTGATGAACAAATCGGTAACCACCTGAAAGGTACCGCGGGAGGTCTTGTTGATAACGG
>JAABYK010000564.1 GCA_011775825.1 Candidatus Zhuqueibacterota bacterium
GAGGATTACGACCCAACGTTGCCCGGCCTGACACCGGAAGAGGTCGCCGAACGACAGTTGTTCCTCAAAGCGGCTTACAACTATTTCTTCGTTGAGGAAGACGGCAGCCACGGAATTCATAATTTGCAATATGCCGCAAATCTGTTGCAGGTGACGCATCAGGCGCTAACCACCGGTTCGCTTGGCGCGGGGTCCATCCAGGCCATCACCGATGTGCCAAACGACCAGGGTAAGCAAGTTCGCGTTGTTTGGACGCGGTTCGGCGGCGATGGTGTCGGTGACAATCCGACCGTTGAATATGCTATCTGGCGGCAGGTCGAAGACGCTGCAAACGGCACCGCCAAGGTTTCGACCGCTTACAATTCCATCGACATCGCCGCTGAAAAAATCAAAGCTCTGGATTTGGGCACAAAAGTTCAAATGGATGAGGAGCTGTGGGATTTCGCAGGCTCTGTTCCGGCGGTGGGTTTGGAGACATACAGCGCCATCGCGCCCACGTTGTTTGACTCTACAATCGTCGACGGTATGCACTGGTCCACATTCATGATTTCAGGTCATACGGCGACTCCGGGAGTCTACACCATGTCTGCTCCGGATAGCGGGTATTCAATCGACAATTTGGCACCCTCGGGACCCGGCAATCTGGTTGCAGAAGAAACCACAGCCGGAGTCGCCGTTGCCTGGGACGATCCTGTGGATGCGGATTTTGACTACTTTGCACTTTACCGAAGCACCACGCAAGGCTTCGATCCGAGCACGACTGAGCCGGTTGCCGAACTGACCGAAACCTCATACACGGATCAGGACGTTACAATCGGAACCACATATTACTATCGCTTATCGGCGTTCGACTTCTCCGGTAACGAGAGCGCCTTTTCGGAGGAGTTTTCAATTGTGGTGACGTCAGTCGAAGACGTACCCACGGAGCTGATTCCGCAGGACTATGCCCTGGAGCAAAACTATCCGAATCCATTTAACCCGTCGACCACCATCAAGTTCAGCTTGAAGGAAGCCGGCCACGTAAACATGACCATTTACAATGCCATCGGTGAGAAAGTCATGGAAGTCATCGATGGACAGATGGAAGCCGGACATCACGACGTGACCATCCGGTCTGAAGGTTTGACGAGCGGACTGTATTTCTACCGGATTCGAGTAAACGGCTTTAGTTCGGTGAAGAAGATGATCTTGATGAAATAGGCCTGGTTCTCCAGTTCTAACCTTCCAATCAAGGGATCGGCATGACCGTGCCGATCCCTTTTTGTTTTCTCGAATCTGCAAAGCGGTGAGACACGCATGTTTCGGTTGTGCGCTGGTTAAAGGTTTTTTCTTACAATCGAAAAAAATGAAAAAATGCAAAAAACTTATGGGGGTAATGTGGCACAAATTCGTTTTTCTATATAGAGAGAAATTTGTAAGTTTGTATTTAAGGAAAATTGCCCCAAACTTGTGTTACGGAGTCAAAAAGATGATGTGGGTACGCTTAACCCCCGGAGGTTCTGAACCTCGGGGGGATATTGCTTTCTGTAAATCGCGTTCAGATGAGATTTCGGAATCCGAATCTGATGTTGCCGGGATTACAGATCAACAATTTGATTTCAGAAATAAATTCTCTGTGCTCTTCGTATGATACTTCACCCAATGAAAGAAGGGATGAAAATGAGAAAATCGCGTTCGTTATTCGAAACACTTTTTTTGATGCTTCTCTTCACTACCTTAGTCCATGGGCAATGGCAGACGCAAGATAGTGGGGTAACCGTGAATTTACGGGATGTGTGTTTTGTAGACGGCCTGCATGGATGGGCAGTCGGGGACAGCGCCACTATCATTGCTACGACGGATGGCGGTGAAACCTGGCACATGCAAGAAAGTCCGATAAAAGAGATTAGTTTGCAAAAGGTGATTTTTCTCAGTAAATATGTTGGATACGTTATTGGCGATAATCAAGACCAGGCGTCGTCACCCAAGGGTTTTATTTTGGCAACGAAAAATGGTGGAGTTACATGGGAGGCAAGAAAAGCCGATATCAAGTTTTTACTTAAAGGTCTATCCTTTATTAGTACTGATACGGGATGGGTTGTCGGACAGGCTCAAGATCCAAGGAGAAATGGTATTCTTCTTCATACGATAGACGGTGGGCAAACCTGGCAGACCCAATTAGAAACCGGAAAAAACGAGTTGCTTGTTGCTGTACACTTTGTGAATGCTCAGGAAGGGTGGATGATAGGAGGCGACTTTTTCGATAATTTTTCATTTACGGATGTTTTTTCGCAAACCCAAAAAATGAGTGTGTTGAGATAGTACCACATGTGCGACGCACTTCGAAAGTGCATCGCACGTCTCGTGCTGTGTTGAAACAGACTATTCTCCAGTTTTTTTCCTTCCAATCAAGGGATCGGCATGAACGTGCCGATCCCTTTTTGTTTTCGGTGGTCGTTAGGGGTCTGGGTCTTCAAGCGTTCTAACACCGGGAGTGCAACGCCCTGGAGCGGCAAAACTGTAATGTCCCAAACGTGGTTTGAGTCCTTCTCTTTCAAATCAATGAAGCGTTCCCTGCCATCTCCCAATCAAGTTTGGCATGTCGGGATGATCGAGAAATTTCTGAAAGACCTTATAGTAAAGAAGTTCCTCTTTATTGGTTAATGGGAGACCGCGCTTCGTTGCATTGTGCAGTTCTCCATCCGGGATTTTCTCTGCCTGCCGTTCAAAGACAGTGGATGAACCGCAGCCGTGTGCAAATTCCATTTTATCGCGCCAAACGATTTCTCTAGGCAAGAGATCCTCGAAGGCCTTCCTGAGAAGCCACTTTTCGATTCCATATGTGCAGTACATTTTCAAATGCGGAGAAATGCTCAGTACCGTCCGGATTAAGTCCGTGTCCAAAAACGGCACGCGCCCTTCCAAACTATGCGCCATGGTCATGCGATCCACGCGTTGCAGATTGATGTTGTGCAAGCCGTTTAGGATGCGCATGGATTCCTTCTGCAGAGCATCCGGGTCGTGATAGTCAGCTAAATAGCTGTACCCGGCGAATAGTTCATCCGAACCCTCTCCCGTGAGGATGACCTTCACAAATTCGCTTGCCAGGCGAGACACAAAGTAGCAAGGGACCGCGCTTCGTACCAAAGCGGCGTCGTAGGATTCGAGATGGTAAATGACCTTCGGCAACACTTCTGCCATTTCATCTTCGGAATAGATACATTCATGGTGAATGGTTCCGAGATGATCCGCCACGATTCGCGCCGCTTTCAGGTCGGCAGAATTTGGCAAACCGACAGAAAAAGAGTGCAGCTCCTCCACTTCCTCTTTCATGAGTGCGGCTATGAGACTCGAATCGAGGCCGCCGCTGAGGAATACGCCAACCGGCACATCGGACATCAAGCGTTTTCGGACACTTCTTCTTAACGTGTGTTGAATTCTCTTAATCGCCTCTTCTTCATCGGTGATGAAATTGTGAACTTCAGGCAGTTGATAATATGGCTGGAACCTTGTAGTCGGATGAAAAAAGTGGCCATGGGGAAACTCATGAATCCGTTCCGCAACATCAACTAGAGCCTTGACTTCGGAGGCAAAATAGATGCACTTGTCTTCCGTGCCGTAATAGAGTGGTTTGATCCCGATTGGGTCTCGCGCAACGTAATAGGAATTTGCGTCCGAAAGGACAAAGCTGAACATGCCATCCAGAAATTTGGCAGCATGTTTTCTTTCACGTTGGAAAATCGGGATGATGACCTCATTGTCGCTATTTGTCTGGAATGGATAATCCTTTCCAAGTTCGTTTCGGAGGTCTTTGAAATTGTAGATTTCGCCATTACAAACTAACGAAATTTGGTTTTCCTTAGATTGAAACGGCTGGTGTCCTTTCTCAACATCCACAATGGAAAGTCGATTGTGGCCGAGAAAATGGGAATCGGCCTGTACGACGCCTCGGTCATCCGGCCCGCGATGTTTCAGTGAGCGTAACATGGACTCGTAGTGCGTTTTTTCTTCTAATTCACCGAAAATTCCTAAGATACCACACATTTTGTCACTTTAATTTTTTCAAATGCTAGCTAAAAAACGCATCTAACGAATTGAAACAACTCTTCATTATTGGGCGCTTTCAACAGTTTTAAGCGTCTGTATTATTAACCCAATTATTCCTTACATATGAGCGTGACAGCATTGGCCTTAGCTCACGGGCGGGCGAGACTTTTGTCGAGAGATTTAAAGATATGAAATATATCGAAAAAGACAAGGGTTGGCCCGGACTTATCCGGTACTTCCTTGTATTAGTAGGAAAAGTTTCCATGAACAGGATCCAACAAAGTTCTCTGACTGTGTATTATAATGCAAAATCGGCTGCAAACGCAGTTTAGTTGCTCAAAATTCGTCCTTTGAGTCAAGCCTTGCTTTACGCGAATAAGTACGAAAGGTGAGTTTCTCCACCTTTCGTTCCCTATTCGGTATTAGCTGAAACTCCTGGCAGGGATGAAGTTTTAGTGCGGTCCATTATAACGAACTGTTGGCTGATACCCGGATCCCAAGTGATTGTAAAAAACCTTTGGGAATATTCCCATTCTTGCGTCCAGCCAATGCATAATA
>JAABYK010000683.1 GCA_011775825.1 Candidatus Zhuqueibacterota bacterium
TATTATGCATTGGCTGGACGCAAGAATGGGAATATTCCCAAAGGTTTTTTACAATCACTTGGTATCCGGGTATCAGCCAACAGTTCGTTATAACGGACCGCACTAAAACTCCATCCCTGCCAGGAGTTTCAGCTAATACCGAATAGGGACGAAAGGTGGAGAAACTCACCTTTCGTACTTATTCGCGTAAAAGCAAGGCTTGACTCAAAGGACGAATTTTGAGCAACTAAACTTCGTTTGCAGCCGATTTTGCATTATAATACACAGTCAGAGAACTGTGTTGGATCCTGTTCATGGAAACTATGCCTACTAATACAACGAAGTACCGGATAAGTGCGGGCCAACCCTTGTCTTTTCCGATATATTTCCATATCTTTAAATCTCTCGATAAAAGTCTCGCCCGGCCCGTGAGTTAAGGCCCAATACTGCCAACGCTCATACACAAGGAATAATTGGGATAAAATTACAGACGCTCAAGAGTGGAGGCGGCCCAATAATGAAGAGTTGTTTCCATTCTCGGAAGCGTTCTTTAGCTAGCAATTTGAACAAAGTTAAAGAAACAAAATGTGTGGTATCTTAGGAATTTTTGGTGAATTGGACGAAAATCACACGCACTACGAGTCCATGTTGCGCTCACTGAGACATCGTGGGCCGGATGACCGTGGCGTCGTGCAAGCCAATTCCTCTTTTCTGGGCCACAATCGTCTCTCCATTGTGGACGTTGAGAAAGGACACCAGCCGTTTCAATCCAAAGAGGACCGAGTTTCGTTAGTGTGCAACGGCGAAATCTACAATTTCAAAGACCTCCGAAACGAACTTGGAAAGGATTATCCATTCCAGACAAATAGCGACAATGAAGTCATCATTCCGGTCTTCCTGCGTGAAAAAAATCAAGCTGCCAAATTTCTCGATGGCATGTTCAGCTTTGTCCTTTCGGACGCAGATTCCTATTACGTCGCGCGCGACCCAATCGGGATCAAACCGCTCTATTACAGCACCGACGACGAGTGCATCTATTTTGCCTCGGAAGTCAAGGCCTTAATTGATGTTGCGTACCGGATTCATGAGTTTCCCCATGGCCATTTTTTTCATCCGACTACAGGGTTCCAGCCATATTATCAACTGCCTGAAGTTCACACTTTCATCACCGATGAAAAAGAGGCGATTAAGAGAATTCAACGCACGTTAAGAAGAAGTGTCCGAAAACGCTTGATGTCCGATGTGCCGGTTGGCGTCTTCCTCAGCGGCGGCCTCGATTCAAGCCTCATAGCCGCACTGATGAAAGAGCACGTGGAGGAGCTGCACTCTTTTTCTGTCG
>JAABYK010000579.1:0-628 GCA_011775825.1 Candidatus Zhuqueibacterota bacterium
TTACGAATGTCAATAAGCCATAACGCGGCTTAGTATAGTGAAATTGCAATAATTAGTCAATGAATTTTTCTTCATCCCCGATTGGAAAACCGACGACCTTCCCGCTGCAAGAGAGGCCTGAGGGTCGCACTACCAACATGGGGGATCATGCCCTTCTCTGTTTTCTAATCGCAGATCATCGTGCTGGCACCACATTCTGTCAAATACGGCTCGTAACAATTTAAGTGTCTTCTAAAACACCTTTTTGTGAAACACTTTTAGAACATTCACTGTTGTTCATTTAAACTATGCCAGATGTTTAATCATGAATAGTGCAATATTCTGCCAAACAATGCTGCAAAATCTTGCACGAATTAGCAAGAACCAATGTCTCTACCTTCCTAATAAGTTATTGTTTAATCAAAATTTAACCTCACAAAAACTCTCGATTGGCATAAAAGTTGCGATTATGTAATTTAAGTTGAGCTAACTTTGGAAGGAGGCATTATTCCCGATGGCCTCGACGTCCGTATCAATTCTCTCCGACAAGAAAAATCGTTTCAGACCCTTGAAAAACACCCTAAATAAACTGTTCTTAAGTAAGCTCTGTTTCTGTCTAATTCAGAAGTAAGTTTAATTAATTCATTTC
>JAABYK010000579.1:734-11899 GCA_011775825.1 Candidatus Zhuqueibacterota bacterium
CCGGCGAACCCCTGCCCGGCGCAAACGTCATTCTCGAAGACACCAACATGGGAGCAGCCAGTGGGCCGGATGGCCGTTACCAGATTACCAACGTACCGCCGGGAACTTACGCTGTTCAGGTTTCTTTCATCGGATACCATAGCGAAGCGGTGGGGATCGAAGTCACCGCAAATGAAGAAGCCACGGCCAATTTCTCTTTGACTCTGGATGTCTTTCGCGGTGAAGAGGTCGTGGTCACGGGTCTGGCTTCCAGAACTTCGAAAGCGGTAGCTGAAGTCACGGTTGGTCGAATTGCAGCCAAGGAATTGACGGCCGTGAACACCTATCAAACCACACAACAGTTGATAAACGGCAAAATCGCCGGTGTTAATGTCAGAACTTCCTCCGGAAACGTCGGATCCGGTTTCCGTTTCAATATTCGTTCCGGCGGCGGTTTGAACGGCGATGAACAGCCCGTGATTTACATCGATGGTACACGAATCGAAAACAGTGAATTTGAAGGATTTGGTGTCGGTGGTCAGGGGATTGGCTTGCTGGCCGATTTAAATCCCGAAGATATCGCGGATATCGAAGTCTTAAAGGGCCCGGCAGCCTCAGCTTCTTACGGTACAAATGGCGCCAACGGTGTAGTCCTGATTACGACCAAAAAAGGTCAGTTGACGCCAGGTCGCGGCAGAAACATGACCATCGATTACAAAACGGTTGTGGGTTGGAATACCCAATCTTTTGATTATAGCGAAGATGACTTTGTCACGGCGGAAGATGCCAATGCCGTACATCGGACCGGTAACCTCATTCAAAATTCGATCAGTGCGAGCGGTGGCTCAGACATCTTACGGTATTTTGCTTCCTTTGACAGCCGGATTGAAGATGGTATCATCAACCGGAATCGATTCGATAGGAAAAACGTAAGGGCGAATTTCGACATTATTCCGAACGAACGCTTAACGGTTCGGGTGAATGCCAACTACAGTTACTCAGAGAATGAACGACCCGATAATGATAACAACATCTTTGGATTCCTGGGCAACACCCTACTGTTTTCCTTCCCCTATGCATTTACAGACAGCACAGCCATAGAAGCGATTGACAATACCACCAACGCCAACCGCTTTATCGGCTCTCTGCAAGCCGAATGGACGCCGTTCAAAGGCTTTACAGGCCGACTCAATATTGGCATTGATGACAACGATATTCGCCAAAACGAGACCTTCCCCGTAAGTGAGACTTACGGTGTTGCGCAACAGGACCAGGGACTAAGGAGTATTCTAACCCGCCGAACCAGACTCTTTACGTATAACATGGACGGCCGCTATACCTTCTCACCACTCAGCGATGTCAACGTCTCGGCGGTGGGAGGCGTGCAGATTTTTGATAGAAAATTCGAACGTTTCTTTGCTTCAAAATTTGATTTCCTAACGGATCTCATTACCAATATTGGCGCAGGCGCCGAATTATCATCAGCAGATGAGGATTTTAACCGCCGCAGGGAAGCCGGGATTTTTGGCGAAGTGAACATTTCTTTAAAGGATCAATATTTTCTGACCGGCGGATTGCGCCGCGATTATGCCACGGTTATCGGAGAGAAAGCCTCGAGTATCTTTTACCCGAAGGCAAGCGCGGCCGTGCGTCTGGATAAATTCAATTGGTTCCCGGAGTTATTTGATCTCATGAAAGTACGAGTAGCTTACGGCGAAACCGGTATTCTGCCTGACTTGTTGGATGGCATCCCCTTGCTTTATGAAGCTGAACAAGGCGGTTTTGGCGCCGGCGGCGTGTTGAGACGGATTGGTAACGCTGAAATCGAACCGGAACGCGTCAAAGAACTCGAACTCGGGTTTGATGCTGAGTTCTTCACCAATTATGCCCTTGAACTCAGCTATTATAGTCAGGACATCGAGGATTCCATTATTCTTTTCCGCAACGCACCTTCTACCGGGAAAACACGTACCTCTGTACCCTTTAATATAGGCCAGGCAAGCGGCCGGGGAATCGAAACCCTGTTTCAAGGGTCGCCCATCCGCACGAAAAATTTTGGTCTCGATTTCACTTTGATCAACAGTTTTCAAGACAATGAAGTCGACGACCTCGGCGGCGCCCAACCTATTTTCGACGGCTTTGACATCAATGTGGTTAAAGAGGGCCTGAGAAAACATGAATTCTTTACCATACCTGTGTTCGGCGCCACCTTTGACGAAAACGATGTCTATGCTGGTCCAGATACTCCAGATAACACCCTTGAGAATCGCGTTGCCCGCGGCAACCCGGTTCCGCATTACACCGGGTCGTTTTCTCTGAACTTAAGAGTTTTCAAAAACCTGAATATTTACGCGTTGACCGATTGGGCCACCGGATTGAGCGTATTCAATAACACCGACATCTTTGCGGCGCGTTTTGGCAATAAACCCCGCTTTAACGAGTTGGCCACGCAGCTTGGCATAGCGGGTACAGGAGTCGCAGGCTTCTCATCCCCGGTTGAAGGTGTGGAAGAGCTCACCCCGGGCACAGCGGAATACAATGCCGCTGCAGAAGAATTTGCGCGATTGGATTGGCGTTTTGACTACAATTACGTTGAAGACGCCGACTTTTTTAAACTGCGTGAAATTAGCATCAGTTACAGCTTAAGAGATGTTTTGCCGAAATTGTTCGGTGCCAACAGCTACCTGCGGGATTTGGTGGTCGCATTTTCCGGAACCAATCTCTGGACCGCCACCAAATACAGCGGTGCCGATCCGGAAATAAATTTTAACGGTTCTCGCAGTTTAATTCGCGGACAAGACTTTTTGACGTTACAAAATCCGCGCACCTATAATTTGTCCTTTAGGTTCTCGTTGTAAAATTTGGAGGAGGCTAATATGAAGAAATATCACTCAATTCTAACCATTCTCATATTGTCGCTGTTCATGATGTGGAGCGCATGCGACGATTTCGTTCAAGATGTGGAACCCATCTTCGATGAGGTTCCGGATGATGCCCTCAACGACGAGGAGCAAATTCCGTTTCTGAGCGATGGCGTCAAACAGAGATTCGCCACAACCCACGATAATGTGGTCATATTATCGGAAGGATTAGGGGATGCGTTCTTCTTTGACTCCAATGTACCGAATGCCACGTTTCCCACGTTTCGAGACATTGATGAAGGAGATATTACCCTGGATAACAACTCGGTTGACGGCATGTTTTTGGATCTCGGCGAGTTGAGATTTTTCGCCGATGATTTGCTTCGCCGTATTAATGAAATTGAGATTTCGGATTCGGAAGTAGAGCGAGAAGCGCGCTTTACCGGTAATCTATTTGGCGGCATCGCACGTTACTTTTTTGCCACTTACATGGGTTTAAATCCAGAAGAAGGCGGCGGGGTGATCGACAACGGTCCCTTTATTCCATCGTCTGAAATGTATGATCTGGCGCTGGAAAAACTGCAACAGGCTTTGACCCATGTCGGCAGTGATTATGAAACCAGAGTCATAAATTCGCTGATAGCGAGAATTCACCTTTACGCCGGCAATACCGGCAGTGTGCGGCAATTCGCGGAACAGGGTTTGGTTGAGGGGGATGATCCATTTCAATCTCTGCATAGTACGGAATCGACAAATTTGGTCTGGCAGCAAGGGGGGCGGGGCAGAACACAATACGTGGTTTCCCAGCGATTTATCGATTTTGTAATTGCCGACTCCGCAGAGACCGTGCGCATTCCGTTAGAGCCGATTACCGGTAACGACGGTGTGACCGTTTTTCAGCGTCAAATCAAATACCCCAGCGAGCGCACGCCTATCGATCTGATCTCCTGGCAGGAAAATGAATTAATGCTGGCCGAATTGGAACTGGACAGCGATAACGCCTCGGCTTTAGCCAGAGTCAATCGCGTCCGAGCATCCCATGAGCTTGCTCCGCTGGACGCGCTGGATCGGCAGACGTTCATCGACGAACGCGCAAAGGAGCTCTTCTTAACGGGCGCGGAGCTTCCGGACCAACGGCGGTTCGGCACATTTCATCTGCCCGCGGGACGTTGGCAATTCTTGCCCATCACGGAACGGGAGAGAAACATCAATCCCAATTTTTAATCAACAAACCCAGGGGGGTGATTTCAAGCACAAATGCTCTGCTCAGGCAGGGCATTTGTGCTTTATTGTATGTGGATAAATATTTCAGTGAGAATGAAAATAATCCGTGTTCCATTAGTGTAAATCCGTGGCTGACATAGATCGTTTTAGCTGCACTGCACGACAATCTGACCGGAAAGCGATGAGCATGTTGTGCAAAACCTGGGTCACAATCGTAACCTGCCTCTGGCCACTGCTTTTGGCGCTCAATTGTGGCGGGACACCATCAAAACAAGATAGCGTGGCAATCCAAACTCGCTTCGAATTCGGCCGCAGTACCACTCCATCCTCACTCAGACAAGCCATTGCCACCGTGTTACACAAATTCAACCACGATTTGAATAGGACCGAATCCTCAATTGAAACCGAGTGGCGGCAAATAGTCCCCACTGAGTCTGAACAAGCCCGTGGTATCACAGCGGTTCGCTACAAGTTGTTTGTTAACATCAAAGGGAGGACGGCGCTGTCAACAGCAAACTTGACGTTGCATTACGAAGCAAAGCACGGCGAGAGTGAATGGAAGAAGACTGACCCCAGTCCGGAGATGATGGGTTTCATCAAAACCATGCAGGATGAAGTGAAGCAGCGATTACAAATATTTCTCCCGCATCAATAATCTCGTATCAATTGTCTTCGTAAAAATCTGTCCAGGTTGCACGACTCGGTTCGCCCTTTTGATAACGCTGGAGATTGTCCTTGAGATGTTCCAGATAATCCCCCCTGCCTTGGCTGCGCGCAGCCTTGATGGCGATTTCTTGCCACTCGAGTGCTTTGCTGTATCGACCCAATTCCGCATAGACCATAGCACGTGCTTCCGCGCTTTCAGTGTGATTGGCCTCCGCCACGGGCTTTTCAGCGAGCGTCAGGGCGCGTTGTCCGTCACGCACTTCCGCTGTCGGGCTGGCCGCCAACACACGCACCAATGCGTCTCGAATGGCTCGATGATAAGGAAAAACTTCATAGGCTTCCTCCAGCAACGTTCGGGCCCTGGCATATTCCCCCAGTTGTAGATGACACACTGCCAGATGAAGGTGAGCTTGTGCGCGTCCAGGCGTGAGCTCCAGCACTTTTTCGAAATATGGAATGGCTTCTCTGTAATTTCCTGTTTGCCGTAATAATGTGGCCAAACCGAGATGTGCCTCATCGTTAAGCGGGTTCGCCGCAAGTGCCGCGCGATAGTGTTGCTCAGCGGAGTTGGTATTTCCTTGCTTGGCAAACAATCGTCCCAGGAGCATTTGTGCCACACTCTGTGAAGAATCCAAAAAAACAGCACGCTCCAGAGCCTCGATGGCTTCCTCGGTTTTCCCCAATCGAGAACGTACCGAACCCAAGTTCAGGTAGGCAAAAACATTGTCAGAATCTTGGGCCACTACCCGTTCAAACACGACTTCAGCTTCTCGAAACCGCCCTTGTACCATCAACGTGCTGCCTCTCGACGACAACAGCTTTGAACCCCTTTTAAGCTTGCTGACCTCATCCAGGAAAGGATCTGACAGTTGTACTGTCACTTTGCCGCGCTTACGAAGGTGTTGCAAGCTGCGATCGTAGTCTTCCATGTTTCGCGCCAGGTTGCGATACGTCATGCCGAGAGCATAGTGAATGCTTGTGGCTTCTGGCTGCTGTTCCAGGGCAGCCTGATAATGTTTGATAGCTGTGTCGTATGCCCTATGATCATGAGCAATCTGGCCAAGAAGAAAATGCGCCTTTGCTGAGGTCGGTTCTATGCGCAACGCTTGTTCCAGAAGCTCTTTGGCCTCAGCGTCGCGGCCCATTTTTTGGTAGGTTTCAGCCAGTCGTATCAAAATGGTTGGCTCACCCGGCTTGAGGTCGCGCGCTCGTTCATAACTGGCAGCGGCTTGCTGCAACTGACCAAGCGTAAAGTACAAATAACCGAGATAGTAAGGCCAGCGCACTTCATCGGGCATCAAAACTCTGGCATTATGTAAAGCGTCCTCTGCCTGCTGGACAATGTCATAGGCGAGAAAGAGCTTTCCGATCCTGCCGTAAGCCCGACCCAAACCCGCCTGCTCAACTCCCTTCTCGTTTTCCAACGCCTTCAGTCTGGCATATTCCGATTTGAGCTGCTGCTCTACCTCGTCCTCCACCAGGTAAAGACCCGGAAATTCCACCGGCCTCAAAGCTTCTTCTTCGGGCTCATTGCAAGCCATTTGCCCCAACAGCAAAACCAGCAACATGCTGAAGAAAGTACTTTCACCAAAGGTCATCGATCCTAATAACCAACGGCCCATATTCAAATCAATGGTAAGAATTAGAAAATAGCCTGCTTAATAACCAGCGGACTTTTTTCAATAATCGATCTCGCAAACAACTCAAGTACTTTTAAATAATCGTTCTTAGTCGGCAGACCCATTAAATTATATGACTTGTTTATTTTACCGTAAGCGGCAATTTTTTCGCTTTTGTTATCCCACAATACATATTCAATCCCTGTATCCATGGTGTATTTCTCTGTGGAACCCGTACCGACTCCGCGCATCTCTTCTTTGTACATGACATCAAAAAACAGATCCTCGAGAAATAAAATGAAATCCGGATCAAAATCTTCGGAATTAATACATCCTGACACCGGCGTATACATTTCCAACTGCCTCTTTTCATCGAGAGGAAGGGTTTTTTGTGCAAACTCAATACTATCCGGAGCAAAATCTGGCTCTATCCCGATAACATCAGCCGTGGTTACGTCGGACACGGCAGGGCCAAAATAGCGATAGAAAAACGTACGATCTCGGCCTAAAAGCGTCTTTTTAGACTTTTCATTCTGCTCATTCTCGAGTTGTTGCTCGTAAGGAACGACGTCTCGATTTAGCGGCAACACCAGAATGGTGGCATTGAAACGTGATTCACCCTCGTACTCAGGCTTTACGACTCGGAGCTTTGAAGGAGTCGCGCAGTTGAGATAAATCAGAGTAAGTAGACAATTGAAAAGCAATTTCTGTTTCATATCTGTTAACACCCTGGTTTTCGGTTATTTCCATTCAGAAAAACAAGACTTCTGAAATGCATCGATAAACTAAAAATCAGTTCGTAAACTTGCTAAGCGGACTTTTAGGGCCAGTATCCTGGATGCTGTCAAACTACTCGACTCGTTTGCCACTACCCTGAATCAAGGTATGATATTGACCTGTTCCCAGCCCGCGCCATTCTTCGACGAGTCCGCCCGGCCAGTAGACGCGCACCGCCTCGTAGCTGTTTGATCCCCCCAACCCGAATAAAACCCGCGGATCATGGGCTGAGCAATAGCTGCCATCGACGCGCACTCGGCGCCACAAGGTGGAACCGTCGGTGCGCACCAGGGCAATCCGGCTTCCCAACATGTCGCGTTGAAACTCTTTCCCGACGAGGCGTACCCCCAACCACGCTTGTTTGTGTCCCACTTCATTGCGCAACAGCCGTGCAGGTCCGTTGTTGTTAACCAGCAAAATGTCTGAATCTCCATCGTTATCCAAATCCCCCATGGCGGCTCCTCGGCTCACTTCTTCCAGCCCAAAGACCGAATCGTCGGTCGCGCTTATCATTCTAAAACGACCCTCTCCCAGATTCCGCAAAAGCTGATTCACTTGTTTTAGCGGGAAGGGATCGCCTCGTTGCGCCTGTTCCTGAATGATCCCGACGTGACCGTTGGCTATGAACAGGTCCAGCCAACCATCGTTGTCATAGTCAAAATCGACGGTCCCGAAACCGGTGTACGGCAGACTTGCTGCGCCGACCCCCGATATCCGAGTCTGGTCTTGAAACAACGCCAAGCCATGATTGATGTAAAGCGTGTTGGTTTCCCGTGTGAGATGCGTCATAAACAAGTCCACGTCGCCATCTCCGTCAAAATCGGCTGCATTGACACCCATGCTGGCTTCAGTGGCACCGGCGCTGTTCACAGCCGTACCGGAAATAATGGCGTGGTTTTGGAAATAGCGTCCATCCTGGTTTAGCCAAAGCTGGTTTTCCATGCCGTCGTTTGCCACATACATATCAAACCAACCATCGCCGTTGAAATCAGCGACCGTGGTCCCCAGTCCAGACCCATAGGCCGTGGCGATTCTCGTTTGGAAAGTGATATTTTCGAACGTACCATCCCTCCGATTGCGAAGCAAACGATCCGGCGCCGGCGGATAAGAGCTTGGGTGACAATAATCGCGCCCTCCCGAAATTGGCGAATAGCAGGGATGATCGTTCTCGAAGGAATAATCGACATAGTTCACGATCAGCAGATCCAGCCAACCATCGAGGTCAAAATCCAGAAAGGCCGCCGCGGTCGACCAATTCGGATCGTTACTTCCGCTTTGCACAGTGATGTCGGTAAATGTACCGTCGCCATTATTACGCCACAACTGATTGTCGCCCCAGTTCAGAACGTAAAGATCCACCCAGCCATCGTTGTTGTAATCGCCCGTGGTCACACCCATTCCATACCCTGTTGCTTTCAAACCACTGGTCTTGGTGACATCCGTGAAGTGTAACTTGCGGGTACCATCGGTTGCCATTTTAAGGTCATTACGATAAAGCCGATCCCTCGGGGTGGAGTCATCGGGTCCTGGCCAGGCTGGATCCAGAAAATGTCCCTGAACCAGGTAGAGGTCGAGATCGCCATCGTTATCGTAATCGAACACCGCTCCGCCACCTCCCATCATTTCCACAAAATACAATTTGCCCGACATCCCGTTCTCGTGCACGAAGTCGAGTCCAACCTCCATTGTTACATCCGCGAGCAGTGCTTGAGAGTTGTCTGATACGTCACTGAAATTTTCGGACGTTTTTGATTCCTTATTGTCACCACAGCCTAAAATGAAACTCAGAGCAACCAAGATCGACACCATTAAACTCTTTAGAACGAGTGCCTTACTTCGTACAAAAAACTGCACACAAGTCTGTCTAAGAAATTTCATAGGCCTGATTAAGCTGACTAAATTGTAAACTCAAACTGACGATTTATCTTGCACGAAGCAATCCACGAACTTGTCTGATGTGGTATCATTCTGATATAGATCTCTGGTCGTAGACAAAGAAGTGTCAACGAAATAAGGAAGAATTGTGTCATTCGGCAATGTTTTGAGCCGGAATCTTCTGGTTTGAGACATAGAAATTTGCACTTGAATAAATCAAAAGACTGTTTTCGTTCAGCACTATATAAAACTTAAGATAAGAGTATGGTGAACCCGTACCAAATATATCCCGTACAATTCAAATTGTCAAGCACACCAGTAAATTTTTCAAATTCTTTCGAACTTTATGGTTCGCCAAATTGTAAGATTAAAAAATAAGAAGTTGGGTGAACAATATGTACGGTCGATGTCAACGTAATTTTTTTGCCTTCGCAGTTGTCCTGTTCTTTCTAAGCGCTCCCTTTTACACTCTGGCTTCCGAGCAAAACGCTTCAAAACCAACCTCTAATCCCAATGCGCGTTATGATTTCATCAAAACTGAAGAGCAATATCTAAGGCTCCTCAAAGAAGCCGATAAAGAAACATTTGAGAACGAATTTGAGCCTGAAATCTTACTATTGTTAGACGAAAAACAGAAAGACCAGTATTCTAAACTTCCTACGCTATCTGATCGAAAAGCTTTTGTTGAATACTTCTGGAGAAAGCAAAACCCAAATCCCCTCCTACCACAGAACGATCGATTACTGGATCATCTGAGTCGACGCGCCTATGTTAGAAAGCATTTCTCGATTGCCGAATCGCCTTACTATGATGACAGGGGGAAGTATTATATCAAATATGGTAAACCACACTTCCGTTTTAAAGACCCCGGCGGGACAAGGCCCATCAAAAGTCTTGTAAGTATTCCCTTCAAGAATTATGCGACTAAACCGAATGAAAGTTGGTCGTACGTAAATGTTTCTCGAGACTATGTTGTACATTTTGCAGAAGGAGAGAATGGCGCGTTTGAACAGATCGAAAGTTTAAAACAAGTCATTATTGGCAGCCAAAGAAGAGGGCGTACACTTTGGTACTGGAGCGATCTCCTAAAAAATAGATTCTGGTTGTCATCGGCCATCAATGACGCCGTGACGGAATTTATCGATATCGAAAACGGGATTCTACAAAGTGCACGCGGCGGGGGCAGAGTCGTCAGAGATAATGATCGTGACGCCCGTACGCTTCAACGTAATTTACATTCCAATTTACTCGAGATGGAAAAAGAATTGAAAGACGCCACCGTCGTGGTGCCACGATCCATCTATAAACCCATTCACGCAAAAGATGACTTGCCATTTAGCCACACCCTGGCGCAATTTCAAGGGCCAGAAGGTCAAACGCGATTGGAAGTTTTCATGCTCTCACCTTTGGAAAAGCATGTTACCGATACTGTACCCATATCAGAAGATTGGGTCAGTACAGAATTCGCCTGCACCTTATGGGACCAGAAGCTTAATTCGATCGCGATTTCTCGTCGTCAAGCAGATTTTCCGGCGGAATCAGCCATATCGGAGAATTTGCCAAACACAGTTGGTTATCTGACTGTCACCGCACCGCCTCAACAGGTTGAATTGTTCCTGCAAGTTAAGAATAACTCTAACGACAAACTTGGGTTTTCAAATAAGCTCCTCGATATCCGGGATTTCAACAAATCCAGTTTAATGATCAGTGATATACAATTCTTCAGCGAAGCAACCGATGTCAGCCTAAAAGAGGTGCTGCCAATTGTTGAAAAACAAAATATACTGTTAACGCCTTATCCTTTCGAAGAACTCAGAAAGTCTTCGTCACTTTATTCATATTTTGAGATTTACAACATCAAGACCGCCGGCATTGTCGATCAGTATGAGTTAACCTACAGAGTTTTTGGTACGGGTTCAGAAAAACCCGCCGTCAGTATTATCCAAACTCAGCCCGTTAACGACAATACGTCCCAAGAATTGATTGCACTCGACCTGAGTAAGCTCTCCGAAGGCCATTACCAATTGGACATCATCGTTTCAGATCCAAGTGACCAGTCAATTGTAGCAACGGCTCAAAAGGAATTCATTTTGAGCGAATAGCAAACTCTGCTAAACTTGCCGACACCCACCTTTCATAAGATTTTAAAACCAAACATCCACTC
>JAABYK010000579.1:11987-21517 GCA_011775825.1 Candidatus Zhuqueibacterota bacterium
GCCTCTAAACTAAAACATACTACTGAATAGTCTGCCATAAATAGCTCTACACACAAATTATCTCCTTAACCATTTTGTCTTTTTGGCTCCGGATGATTTGTGCATTCAAAAAAATCTTTGACTAAAACAAACGGATATTTGTATATTGCATTACTTCATTAAACCCAAATTCGGAAAATACAAATTGCATAAACGGATCGAAGGGCTTCCGCTTCATAACATCCATTGGCGGGTGGCTCAGCGATCCCCTTGACTCAAAGACATCAAAAATTTGACCCGTTGCAATGCGCCGAGAAGGACGATTATTCATAATCATAGTTTTTGTGTTTGTCGGAGTCGCATTCGCGATTTGGAGCGATAGGCTCTTGGAATGGAAAATCGAGAAGGCCGCCGAAAGTGTCATCGGTGCAAAAGTAGAAATCGATAAGCTAAAATACTACTTTAAAGGCCCTGGCATTTCCTTCAAAAGGTTACAGGTAGCCAATCCTTATAACCCATCTGAAAATTTGTTCGAGACGGGTCCCTTAGGATTCTACATCGAACCCGCGCCCCTCCTCAAAAAGAAACTCATCATTCAGCAGATCAAGATCAATCAACTTCGATTTGGGACGGCTCGCAAAAGAGACGGAAGAATTTCAAACAAAGGGATCAAAGAAACTACGTGGCTCAAAAAAGTTACCCAAAGCCTGCAAAGTCAGTTTACCTCTAAGAATGTGTTTAATTTCGACGTAAACATAGATTTGGATAGTCTGGTCGTTGTGCATCCCGTTCGCTCTCTCAAGCATCTTGCCGAAATAAAAGCGGCCGCAGATTCTTTGTTCAAACATTGGCAAGCCCAAAAAGATGAATTCCTAATCAACACCGATAATTCAGAACCTGAGACAGACCACAGCATGGGTTTGACAGCGGACCGTGCTCGCTCAGATGAAAGTGGACAATCTTCCCAACAATTGCAGAAACGGCACGGAACACCAACGGAGTTCAGCAGAAAAAAGGCCAAAGCGAAAAGAAGTTATTTTAGGTTGGCTTACAGTTCTTTGATAGAGCGATTGGATAAGGTTGATGAGTGGATTGAAGAAGATTCGAACCGTTTAATCAAGAAAACGAATTTTCATGCATCACCGCGTAGCATTGGAAAGACCATCTTTGGGGAACCCCTCGCGCGTACTTTAATTCAACTGCTTACACTTGTGGCCCTATCCCGTGAACATATGCCCGTGACTAACGGACCAGTGACAGTGAGAAAAGAAGCCAATTTCGCTCGGTCTGGGGGACGAGACATCCATTTTTCTTCCAGGCATTCTTTACCCGATTTCTTGATAAATCGGATCAGCATTCATGTGCAACCAACTCAGCCGGACACAACTCCCGAGAGAGGATACGTAAGAAAAGTGCAGGGTGATATCTTAGGTGTAACGTCGCAGCCAGGGATGTCTGGTCATCCATTGACATTCGAGATCGAAGTCCTGTTTTCGAATCCCAAGACTTACAACTTATCCGGTCTCATAGACCATACTGCTGAGCCACCGAGAGAATCTTTTCAGTTTCTGAGCACCGGCCGCGAACTTGCCAGTATTGATTTGCCAAAGAGTTCTTGTTTACCGGACAAAATATTCATCAATAATGGCAACATGGGAGCGATGATACAGCTCAAAGGTGATTATTTAGAATTTACGTTTGGAATCTCCGCCACAGATGGAAGATTTGAAATAACTGACAATGCTGCAAATAAAAACGAGCTCGCTCAAAGTATTTTGGATACGCTTAAATCCCTCAATCGATTCTACCTAAAGGTGGATGGAGAAGGACCGATCACCAACATTAATTGGCGTGTCATTTCGAACATCAGTAAAATCATAGCCGACCGGATTCAAGAAGTGAGGGGCAAGTCTCTGGACTCACTCCACGCGCAACTTCACCAAAAACTAAAAGAAAACGTGGCAGCCCAAAAACACAAGACAGAAGCGGTGCTTCATTGTCAATTAAAGGAAATCAGTGCGGAAATTTCGGATACATTCTCTCTGGATCAAAAGGAACAGTTACTGCAAAAATAACCTGAGACAATCCAACTGTGGGATTTATGCACAAAATAGGTTACAAAATTCCGTTTGTCTTGACACTACTGCTAAGCGTTGTATGCGGTCCCTCCGACAACACTCAGAAATCAGACACACTTGCAAAACAGAACCCGATGTTTGTAGACGTTACCAAGGAGGTCAATTTGGATTTCGTGCACGATCCCGGCGTGGATGGCCGTTATTTTATGCCCGAAAGTATCGGCTCGGGCGGCGCCTTTCTCGATTATGACAATGATGGCGATTTAGACATTTACTTGATTAACTCAGGACCCCACAACGGCGACAAAAAAGATGAGACGAACATCACAAATCAGCTTTTTCGTCATGAGGGAAATGGCACGTTCGCAAATGTTACCGCCGAATCGGGGTTAGGCGACACGGGTTACGGCATGGGCGTCGCCGTTGGGGATATCAATAATGATGGGCATGTGGACGTGTACGTGACCAACTACGGCCCGGACGCGCTTTATCGCAACAATGGGGACGGCACGTTTGGCAATATTTCAAAGCAGGCCGGAATTACCAATCCGCAATGGGGGTGTTCGGCCGTCTTTTTCGATTATAATTTGGACACCTACCTGGACATTTATGTGACCAATTATGTTGCATATGACCCGACCGATATCTGCATGGATCGATCGGGGCGCCAGGATTATTGCGGTCCAGCCGGTTTCCCGGGGGTGCCGGATGTGCTTTATCGCAACAATGGCGATGCAACGTTTATGGATGTTTCGATGGAATCAGGTTTAGCCGCAGGCGCCTCAAAAGGATTGGGTGTGGTCAGCGCAGATTTTAACGGAGATCATTGGCCCGATGTTTATGTTGCAAACGATCAAGAAGCGAATCACCTCTGGATAAATATGGGGGATGGCACATTTACAGATAAGGCCTTGATGAGGGGGATAGCTCTAAACGAATTGGGACGCCCGGAGGCGGGCATGGGGATCGCTTTGGGAGACGCGGAAAACGACAGCGATTTGGACTTATTTGTCACACATCTGCGGACGGAAAGCAACACCTTCTATCGCTCCGAAGGCGAGCATGGCTATCAGGACGATACAGTTGTAGCGGGACTGGCGGGACCGAGTATACCGTATACAGGATTCGGTACCGGCTTTTTCGATTACGACCATGATGGCGATCTCGATCTCGCCGTGGTAAATGGCCGGGTCACACGCGGACCGCTCCTGGTTCACAACCGACGCAGCTATTGGGATGATTACGCTGAACCCAACTTTTTATATGAAAATGACGGACAAGGTCAATTTCGCGCCTTGACCGCAGAAGAGTCCGCCTTTGGTCGGCCAATTGAAAACAGTCGGGGACTTGCGTTTGGCGATGTGGACAATGACGGCGACATTGACTTGTTGGTCACAAACGAAGGCGGACCGGCGCGCTTGTTTCGAAACGAAGCCGACCACAATGGCCACTGGCTGATCGTCAGAGCGGTCGATCCGAATCTTGACCGGAATGCCATCGGGGCAACAATAACGGTCCATGTAGGAAACAAACGGATGACTCGACTGATCAATCCGGGATACAGTTTCTGCTCCAGCAACGATGTGCGAGCTCATTTTGGATTGGCAGAAGCTGATGCCGTTGACGAAATTGCAGTCTTGTGGCCCGACGGCACAATAGAAACCTTTCCGGGCGCGAAGTCTGACCAGATCATTACGCTGAAACGAGGACAATCGACCAGCCAACAATCCAACACCGACTGAATGAATCAAGGCGCTTCCAAAACTTCTTCAACTCGAACCACCGAGTCAAAGGGCGTGAAAGGTAAACCGCTAATCAAGAATTTGGCACTTGGTCTACTGTGCACAGGCCTTGTGTCTATCGCCTTCTTCTCAATTTATGACCATGTCTGGTCGCCTCCCGATTTTCCGGAATTGTTACCTAAGCCAGACCTGTCGGCAGTAGAGGCGCAAGTAGCGCAAAAGATTGAAGCACTCAAAGCCGAGGTTGAAAAAAGTCCGGATTCTGCTGAATCATGGGGCAAATTAGCCATGGCTCTCGATATCCACGACTTTAAACATGAATCTATTCCATGCTACCAACGCGCGATAGCATTAGATCCGAACGAATTTCGGTGGACCTATTACTATGCTATTGTTCTGAGCGAAACCGGTTCCCCGGAAGCTTTCAAATGGTTTGAACGCTGCAGTTCTTTAAATTCGGATTATGCGCCCCTGCATGTGATTTATGGTGAGGCGCTTTACGAAGCTGGACAACTCGAGAAAGCCAGGATGGCCTATCGGCGTGCGCTCGCCATTAACTCAAACTCGGCCCATGCCTATCTTGGTCTTGGTAAAATTGCACTCTCCAAAGGTGATTTGACCAGAAGCCGGGAGTATTTGCATAAGACATTGGAGCCAAAACCACAATTTAGAGAAGCGCACGGACTCCTGGCGGAAGTCTACCGTCGGCTGAATGAGCCGAAAAAAGCGAATCGGGAATTAAAAATAGCTCAGCAACTTCCTAAGATTTCACCATTAGCCGATCCTGTTTACGATGAATTGGTCAAGCAAGGTGTAAGCGCATTTTGGTATCGTGAGCGCGGACTCGTTTATCAAGCCGAAGGCCGTATTGATGAAGCCATCCAGCAATTTAAGATTGCCTTGCAATTGCGCCCGGATCCGGAAGGGCATGTTTATGTCGCAAATCTCTTACGAGAACTTAACCGCCTTGACGAAGCTGCGGATCACTATCGTGCCGCCATCAACCTTCAACCTAATTACATTGTGGCATACAATAATTTGGGACAACTGCTTCTTGAGATGGGTCAAGTGGAGGAAGGATTGATGTGGGTAGAGAAGGCTCTCAGGTTAGACCGTCGATTTCCGGATGCCTATATTAGCCTTGGTACGTTTTACGTTCGTAAGGGACGGGACGCAGAAGCAATCGCGACGTATCGTCAAGGGTTGCAAGTTACGCAAGGTTTCATGCCCATAGCTTTACGGTTGGCCTGGTTGTTGGCCACATCACCCCAACAGGAACTCCGAGACGGAAAAGAAGCCATGCGATTAGCCAAAGCAATTTGTAAAAAAACAAAATATCATGACCCTGAATCATTGGATGTCCTGGCGGCAGCTTACGCGGAAATGGGACAATTTAGCAAAGCAGTTCAAATCGCCGAAAAAGCTTATGAATTGGCTTCGGCAAATCAGGAAATAGAATTGGCCAAAGAGATTCGAGTCCGTCTCGCACTTTTCCGCACGCAAACGCCTTATCGGGCGAACTCATCGTAAAAAGCCTACAACTGTGGCACGCCTGAGCGGAATACCTCGCGCCTAACTTTTGTTGTCACTTTCAAATGCGCAACTCTATTTAACGCACTTCATAGAGATCATGCAGGTGCAGGGAATTAATTGGTCTGACCGAAAACGGGAAGGATTATGCCGTTCAGGTAGTCTTTTGTGCCGGAATCTCCTCGTTTTAGGCAGAGATTTCAGCCCCTGCCGACGCAGGGACAAGCCTAACCCAAGCAGGAATGACTCGAAAAATGCCGTTTTCGGTTAGACAATAATTAGTCCTTGACCGAAGTCGGTTGGTGCCCAAGCAGGCGTCCTCACCTGCGTTGTTCAGTTGGCTAAGATATTCCTTTTACATCCAATTTGTCACATAATACTTTATGAATGACATCAATGACAGCTTCATATAAGAACGAAGTGTCTTGATTTTTCAGCCCCCGGAAATTGATCATCATCGAATTTCAATTTTACGGAGTTCAACATGAGTAAGAGAATCCTACTATTGGGTCTCACATATTTAGCGTTGCACGGCTGCCAGGACAATTCACTCAAAAGTCCAGCCACGAGAACTCGTGTGCCCAACAACGATGCGCCTGTTTCCACATCCGGCTGGAATATTCCAGAAGACGAAATCATCTCCGGAGGCGTGCCGAAGGACGGCATTCCCTCTTTGTTTAATCCGACCAAGATCGCTGCGGAACAAGCCAACTATCTGGAAAATGAAGACCTCGTGGTAGGCATTGTGGTCAAGGGTAAGCCTATCGCTTATCCGCACACCATACTGGATTGGCATGAGGTGGTAAATGAAGAGATTCACGACAAAGCTCTAACCGTAAGTTACTGCCCTCTGACCGGCACGGCCATTGTCTTTGACGCCAAGCATCTTGGACGCACACTGGTTTTCGGAGTTTCGGGTTTGCTCTACAACAATAATCTTATCATGTTTGACCGGGAAACAGACAGCCATTGGCCACAGATGCGTCTACAATGCGACGAGGGACCTTTAAAAAACACGAAACAAAAGGTTTATCCCGCCATCGAGACCAGTTGGGGCACTTGGAAAAAGCTGTTTCCAAACTCCGAGATTCTGTCAACGAAAACAGGTTTTCCGCGACCTTATGACCAACCTGGTAGCGCCTACCCTGATTATAATCTCCTCAATTCTCCGCCTCTATTCCAACAGAGTTTTATTGACGATCGCTTGCCCTTTAAGCAGAGGGTTCACGGTGTTTTAGTTGGTGAAGGGCCAGACAACTACCAAAGCAAGGTCTACCTCATCAAAGAAAACCAAGCCCCACGCTTAATCCATGATTTGGTCGGAGACCAAGCTGTTCTGGTCATCGATAGCGGAGAAGACAATTTTGTAGTTTCCTATTTTAGAACCGTTGACGGCACCCCGTTAAACTTTGAACTTGAAGATGGCACTCGCACGTTCCCCTTCACTTTCAAAGATGGAGAGACCGGAACGATCTGGAATGTTTTAGGAGAAGGCATCAATGGGCCTTTGACCGGAACGAAACTAAAAAAGACTTTATCCTATAATGCTTACTGGTTTGCGTGGGCAGCGTTTTATAGAGGGGCTGACATCTACGACAGGTAATTTAAGAGGGCTACAGATCGACTGCTAACTACCCGGCCATAAGCAGATTTACTTTTGTGTTGTTTCCACTATTTCAAACGCCGCAGTTCTCCCTTTTTCTTGTTTGGAAACCGAGTCCGTAACTGTAACCAGTAATTCATAATTTCCACTGGTTAATTTCGAGATATCGATTTCAAAGTTTCCATCAAAGGTTCTGTGGGACGAATCAAAGCTAAAAGAAAGTGCAATGCTTTCTTCTTTACTTCTCTCTTCACCTTCTAATCTAACCACTTCAAAGTCAATAACAAAGTGACCCATGCTTTCGGAGTCAAATTGCAGATTGTAAATTTCCAAATAAACCTGTAAGGGATCCTCTGACCAAATCGTAGTGCCTGGAATCAGGGGAAACGGCAGTTGTTCAAGTTCAGATTCCTTAGGGCCTTTCACACCGATAATTAAATCGCTTAACTCAAGTTTATTGGTTGCAGTAGCCAAAGGGGGTTTGCTTACAACAGATGCCTTGTCTAAGCCGATAACTTCTGGTGTAGCGGTTGGCTGCCCGGATTGATTTAACTCGACAATTTTAGAGCCTAAGTCAAACACTTCAACAATCACTGTATACTCGTACTGATTCGGCAAATGCTTGAAATCAAACACGCAAACGTTTTCAGCACCTGAGGAACTTGATTCTGTGAGGCGATGAACTTGCTCTCCACTCCGGTCGCGTGCGATCAAAGTGTGGGTCAGAGAGTATGCAGGTACGATTCTGTCTGAAGAAAAATCGATGTATTTGCGCTTCATAGCCGGATACGATAACGTGACTAATGCAAGCCTGGCTTGGTTTTTATCATCCAGGTAGCGAAATGGTTGCAATACCACCTCCGCGGATGAGACGGTTTTATCAAAAGTAGATTTTTCAGCCGGTGCATTTGCCCGGTTCGGATTGTGTCTGTCCATAATCTCATAATGTTTCCTCTTTCCCCGGAAGGTATGATTGATCGTAGCCAACGCAGAGACGCCACGACTTTCCAACGTGTCCCAGATATAAGTGAGTTCATAATACCGATCCTCAAAATAGGGAGCCAAATGCATTAGTTCACTGTAATATAGCGACTGTAAAACCGGACCGGGTAGCACGCCCTTTGTTTTGCGAGCACTGCTTCGAAGAAAAGCTTGCGAGGGTATAAAGTCTTCGACACCATCTCGCAGCCCAAACTGCCCAATGCCTTCGTCATTTCCAAATAGATAAAATACAGGTTCTTCCGAAACAAAAGAATAATAGAACCAAATCTCATATTCAGGAAAACGGTTAAAGCGATCGATTTGTTGTAGGAGTAACGTTTGATCAACTATCTGACCGCTCAGGCCGCTCACATTAACAGACTGGCCACTATTATCCAATATGACGTCGGTCCATTGTTTCAACGCTGCGCGATTTGTGCCCAAAGTACCCTTTATGATGCGTTCTGGTTTGCCGTACTTAACGTAAATCAACCCGCGGTCGTCAGTGCCGTACGGAGTGTTTCTGGCCTTCTTAAAGTTCTTACGCGCGTATGCGATACGTTTCCAGTGTTCTAACAAACGCTCGTTGCGGTCTGTGGAGGGGGTCGGGTCTCTTCTGGCCCAGAACGATTTAATTTTATCATATAGTAAGGAATCTTTCTGCTCCAACAATTTTCGCCACTCTTCGTATTCTTCTTCGTTTAAAAGCGGTGCAATTCTTTCAACTTCCTCCTCAACGACTCCTCCGTATTGATCCAAATTGTTATCAGACAATCCCCAAAAGTACACATCACACGCCAGCTCGTAATACCGTGTCGCCTGCTTTTCTGTGGCGTATTCGATGAAAGCGACCCCAATTCTGGGATCGGAGCTCCCGTTCTGTTGCAAAATCTGTTTGCCTGCAAACCACGTTCCCAGAGCCTTGACCCAATCTTGCTTCTTCTTGTACGTCAGGCCCTTTCTGTAAAAGTCGTTGGAACTATCTTCGGCATGAGCAGCTAATGCGGAATGAACGTATACGAGAAGAATAAATAAAACTAAATATGACGAGTAATGTCGCATACTTCTGTAAAATTCAAACAAAAAAAGCACAGAGGTCATAAGAAAAATTAGTATTTAAACTTACGCCTAATGAAGGCTCTAAGTTGCATATCAACATGTATGTAATATTGTTAAACGTTCAAGGCTTAAGTACTATTTCATTTCAAATGTTTGGGATCGACTTTCTAACCTGAATCTGTTTTAGTGCCTCCTTGCGTAAATCGTTGTATAATCTCAGTAACCATACACAGGTTCATTACAAGAAATCTGAGTGTTTAATGTGGAGGACCAGTAAAGAATACAATGAATCTGCTTAACTAATCTTGTATCGGAACTTATATTGTTGTTAAATGTCTCCTGTAATACTACATACTGTATATTCTTGAAAATTTTTTCCTCTTTGGACATCCCGGATTTGGGGTGGTCTACGCAAGTAAGCTTCAAAAATCCCAACCGGGCCATTCGTATTGTTTAATCATTTTCTAAAAGCAGTGGAGAACGGACACTCGAATCCTTTGCAAAGCTCGCACGCCTAAACCGGTTAACCGGAAATCCGAACACAAATCGCAAAACCTG
>JAABYK010000195.1:0-8248 GCA_011775825.1 Candidatus Zhuqueibacterota bacterium
CGTTCGACGGTTGTTTCGATGCCATTCATTTTCAGGACCCCCTCCGGCAGGACGAAATCGATTTTAACCGTCTGGCCTAACCGCACATAAATATTCTTCTGCCGTTGGGTTTCATAACCAATAAACGATGCCGTGACGGCGTAAGGGCCACCGACTTTGAGGTTGAGCAGATGGTAAAGACCTTCATATTGAACCGCAGTCCCATACTGGGTTCCGGTAGGTTGGTGGATTGCAACGACATTGGCTCCGGCGAGTGCTGCACCCCTGTCGTCAACAACAGCACCGTTTATCGCTCCTGTGGTCACACCTTGTCCTGAAAGTCGGCCTGCAGCAAGTAGAATGCACAGAACCGGCATGAATCTGTATAACGTTTCTCGTGTGAATACTGCTGATCTCCGCATGTAACTCTCTCCTTTCCCTTAGAACTAGCAGGCTTCGGCAGTGGTCTATGAGTCGGATTGAAAAGATGCAGGTTAAGCTGATTCGATCATTTCGGACTTCCCATTAAGGATAGGATTACAACTTAAGAACTTTGAGTAAACTACAAAAAGGTCTGACCTGTTCCGCTGTCCAAAAGTATTTGATGCTGGATTACGAGTTATAAATGCCTCTGTAGCAGGATTCTACAAGACACGTTCTCTGTCATTCCGTAGGTATCCTATTGGATTCTGGCACAAATTCAATTACGCGAAAAGATTCTTACATAATGACATCTTGCTATACTCGTAAGGAACGAGGTAATCCCTGAAATCGTGCTTCAAAGTTGGGATAGCCCCTCGCTAACCCTCCATCTTCTAAGGAAAGGTGCTGATTGGACGGGGGCTGCTTCGGCAAAAAGCGCCTCGCAGTGACAGGCCATACCATGTCATTGCGAGACTCGCGCTTCTCTGCGAGTCGAAGCAATCTTCTCCTTTTTAGCTAAGCTTTCCTTACTAATAAAAATGACGACAGTCATCAAAGCTCGCAATGAGCATAATAAATTGTTACACGGATCTTTACAGCAATGTTAAAAAATAATTTTGTAGAAGTCAATTCGTTTCTGTTCGATCTTCGTATTTTTCTGCGAAAGCGCAACTATTTAGCGACTTTTTCTTGCAATTCCTTCGAACCCGAAGCGTGAGCGACGGGATTGGAGAGAACCTCCTACATCCTAAAAACCTACAGCCTATCTACCTGAGTACGCGAAAGCAATAAAAAAGCCGACCTCCCCTTTTGGGAAGATCGGCCGAAGGGTGATCAAATAAACGTTAATTAAAAAGGTACCGAACGCCTACCTGCATGCGCCAACGGGACAATTGACTTGGGTCGTCTACGAAGGTCTCTTCCGGTCCGACAAAATTAAACACGGGTGCGCCTTCGTCATTAAATCTGACAAGCTCCAATGGGCGCGTCGCTGAGGCATTGGCCACCTGACGTACGCCCCAATCCGAGTTGATGAGATTGCCGACATTCAGAACGTCAAAGCTAATCTGGAACGTATGTTTCTGCCTGCCAACGTTCAGAGAGACATCCTGGAGAATGCGCAGATCAATATTGCTGTACCACGGATTGATGAGGCCAAAGCGCTCTGCAATCTCCCCGCGGTGCGAACTTAAATAATCGTCTTGCTCGATGAAGGCGTCGAAGGCCTGTGCCTGTTCCGCTGCCGTTGGACCACCAGCAATATCATCAAAGAGAATCTCGTTTGGATCGGAGGCATCACGCGGAATGTAAATAAGGTCGTTGCTGAAGCCGTCGCCATTGACGTCTCCGGAATAGAGCACGGAGAAGCGGTTGCCGCCATTCAGGAAGGCGTTTCCTTCAGCAACTTCCAAAAATAGGCCGAAACTGGTGGCCAGATTGTTTGACCACTGGTGCCGATAGTTGGCGCCGCCTACGATCCGATGCCGTTGTCCAAATTCGGCAAAACTCAACTCTGGCCTATTCGGATCGCCTTGCACCGGGTTCTCCTGAAACAACACGGAAGCGATCTCAGTTGTTTTATGTTTGTTTCTGGCTTCCGTGAAGCTGTAGGACAAACTCGTCGACAGGCCGAAATCAAATAATTTCCGCAATTGAGCCGTAACGTTCAAGTTCCAACCATCACTGGTGTTATCGATGACATAGACGCCGGCACCGCCATCGGGATTCAATTCGTTAGCACCATTCGCAGCACCGCCAAAGAACGGACGACCGTCCGGAGCTGGTAAGGACCTTACCGGTTCAACAAGATCGGCATTTCTCATGAAAATCGCATTGATGTCTTTGCCATACAAAAATTCGAGAGTTCCCAACATATTCCAGGGCAGTTTCTGGTCAATCGCCACGTTGGTGGTCCACACTTGCGGCCACTTAAAATCCGGATCCATGGCGTTGAGATCAAAGGACTGCTGCAGGATGGAATCGTCACTTGTTTTGTGCGAATCAGGGACCTCTTCTTCGGGAATTGCCGGAAACAGGTTTGGGTTTGCGCCGGGGTTTGAAATCACATTGCCTACCCAGACAAATGGCACCCGCCCCGTAAAAACGCCCGTTCCACCTCGAAGCTGAGTTGATCGATTGCCTTTGACATCCCAGTTAAATCCAAAGCGGGGTGAAAACAAAGGTGTGGCCCCCGGGAGATCCGCTTGATCAACGGTCTCGAGATTGTCATCTTCATCTAACAGATTCAGGCCAGTCGAAAATGGGTTCTGGACCGGATCGGTAAAATACATGGGAAAATCAACCCGCAATCCGTAAGTGAGACTTACCCTCTCCGAGGCCAGAAATTCATCCTGGGCATAGAAGGATAGTTGACCCACATCGATATTTTCGCCTTTGAACGGGACCGAATTCGGGGTGACCAATTCGTTAAAGTCATAGAATTGATCTTCATCGCCGCTATTCGGGATGTCATCCGGGCCGTTCGGATTAGTACGAGCAAAGAATTCATCCAAAGAGTCGAATGTGGTCCCACCGATGAAATCGAGTTCATCCGGTAAGAAAAACACGCCATGCCGGAAAATGTTGAAAGAATTAAAGAACGCGAACACCTCAAAGTTGGTGCCAAAAGTCAATACATGCTTCCCTTTGAAGAGGCTGAAATTGTTCGTGAACTGAAACACGTCCTGGTCTAAGATGTTGTGAATTGAGAATGGTTCGTGACCGAGGGTGGTATACGTGACGCCATTTTCCGCAATTTCGATGGTGGGAAACGGTTCGCTAAACGGTTCCCGAAAATCCCGAAACCGATTGTAGCTGAAAAAGAAGTGGTTCGCAAATGAACTTCCACGGCTGTTCACTTCCAGAGCAAAAGAATTGAGCTCGTTGTTCATCTTATAGCCCGCGTCCCGGAATGGCATGCTGTTTTCATTAGGACCGCGGCCCGAACCAAAAGGACTGAGCACGAATGGGTGCGGCGGCAAATCTCGGCGGGCATCGAGAAAATTATAGCGGAAAGTCAAGTTGTTGCCTTCGTTGATGTTCCAATCAAGCTTCAAGAGCAGTTTGTCATTATCGGTCTCATGAATAAAATCCTGGAAGGGGCCCGGGTCGTAGCCATAAACGTTGATCATCCGCTCCCTGATTCGATTCAGCGTAGCGGCCTCGACCCGCGATTCGCCGAACTGCACGGGTCCGCCGGTGTTCGCAACAAAGTTGGTGCCAGGGAAGTCGGTCCGTTCGAGCTCGCCATTCACAAAGAAAAACAGCTTATCGCGAATGAGCGGACCGCTGAGCGTGAATCCGGACTGATTGAAGGTCAAATCCGGATTCGCAAAGACTTCCTGGCCACTGATTGTGTTACCGAGAAGATCTTCATTTCTGAGAAAGCTGTAGGCCGATCCTTTGAATTGATTCGTGCCGCTTTTTGTGACCGTGTTAACATTGGCTCCGGTAAACCCGCTTTGCCGTACATCAAAGGGAGCGACCGCGACCTGTACCTGCTCGACGGCATCGTATGGCACGGGTTCGGCGTTGGTTTGTCCGCCGGGCGCGGGATCATCCAATCCGAAGGGGTTGTTGAAATAAGACCCATCCAGAGAGATGTTATTAAACAACCAATTTCGTCCTGAAAAACTGAAGTTACCATCGTTTCGGGGATCCAATCTAATCAGATCACGCGTGCTGCGTTTCACCGAAGGTAATTGTTCAACTTCATCTGCGGTGACAAACGTTGCTGCACCCGTTCGATCGGAGTTGAGCACTTCATCTTGTTGCGCAGTTACCTCAATCATTTCCATTTCAATGGCTTCTTCCGCAAGCTGAAAATCGATTCTTACGGTTTGTCCGAGACTCACGAAAACGTTTTCTTCCATTTGCTCTTTGTAGCCAATGTAGGAGACAGTGACCGTGTACGGTCCGCCGATTCTCAAGTGAGGCAAATCGTAAGCCCCGCCGTTTCGGACAGCGGTTCCATATTGGGTTCCGCTTGGTTCGTGTACAGCTACGACGTTGGCTCCGACCAGACCTTCACCTTGTTCATCGGTTACCAATCCATTTATCGCCCCCGTGGTCACACCTTGTGCAAAAAGGCCGCCTTTAAAAAATAGGAGCGCGCACAGAATCAAAGGCAAGGTGTGCAGCTTTCTGCGTTGGAGTGCTTCAATCCTAACCATAGTCCTCTCTCCTTATTTTGGGGTTAGAAATTAAGTTAAGGATTTATTTGATTACCGCGTGCAGCCGGAATTATAGAACCATAATATATAACAAAAATGTTACGAATCTCTTAAGAGAAGTTAAGAAACAAGGTTTTTCTTCACATACTTAAAACTCAGCGGGACGAAAAACTTTGAATGATGCTAATGATGTCCTGGGTGTCTGCGGCTTTGTAATCCGGCTTGACTTTCCAATCGGAATCATCATGCTCTGAACCATAAAACGCACCAATACTGATGACTCGAATATCCCGGTTCTGTCGTTTGAACGCTTTGTTGGAATTGAAGACACATCTTGCGTCCGCTTCGTGGTCACCGATATAAAAGATCACACCGGTATCCAACTTCGCGATTTTTTCCAGGCACATCAACACGCCATCGGGTTCGGGCTTTTGGCGTTCGTAAGCGACTTGCTCGTAGCCCACAATGCAGCTAAAATAACGCAGTAAGTCACAGACCTGCAGGGCATGCTCAATGTTGAGATGAGCGTTTGCAGACACAATCCCCTGCGGAAACGTCTTCAAGCTTTCGAGGACCGAATCGATACCGTCATAATATGCGGTCGGAGTGGTATCGTTCAATTGGTATTCAGTCCAGAGCCTGCCGGCGCTGTCCGTTTGCTCTTCAGATAAACCGAATTCCTTCGTGTACAGCTCTCGCCAATTACTCGTTTTCTTGATCGCCTCGTCGTAGTTTTCGAGAGATTGCAGTGCCGTTATATCGTCAGGATTCTTATGGGCAATGTCTCGGATGAGCTTTTTGGTCACGTTGAGATTCTTTTGACCGGTATCCACCAGAGTGCCGTCGTAATCCCAGATGATCGCTCGAATGTGACTATTGGCTGCCACCCTTACTCCGTCCTAAATATTGAAATGCCTTTGCCGGATGGCCATTCATGGTGGTCACGTCAATCTCATGCAATGCCATCTGCAGAAAGTTCGAAGTCAGGGATTCGATCCACTCCAAATCGTGATGGCGAACCACCGCGCCGTCCGGCAAACGGAAAATTCCGTAAATATCAAACTCATCGGCGAATTCGTCGTAGCGCCAGCGATTTCTCGTATCGTTCTGTAAAAGCAGATCGCTGATATAGAGAAGGCCATTCGGGCGAAGCACTCTGGAGATTTCGTGCACGACACGAAATTGTCTCAAATTTGTCGGGATACAGGTCAGCACAGAGAATAACAGCACCGCATCAAAGGTCTCGTTGCTGTACGGAAGCTCGGAGTCATCGATCAGGTGCAGGTTCAGGTGTGGATGATCGTGCTTGCCTCGTTCAATCATGCTGGGAGAGGCGTCCACTCCGATCACATTTTTGAAGCCGAGTTCGACCAGTTGCTGACAGGTTCGACCATACCCGCAGCCATAATCCAGAATATGAGCTTCGGGCGAAACCATCGATTGAAAGAGACGGACATTGAGAGGATGGCTAAAATTTTTGCGGTAAGCGACGCTATCCCAGTATCGGATTTGATTGTTGAGTGAGTGCAACTTCAACCCCAATGAAAATGCCTCTGCCGAAACTAAGCACTTAACCTATGTGAATGAAGTGGAATGAGCTATCATAAGCCGTAATTTAAAGAAGTATTTCTAAGATGCAATAAAAAAATGAAAAAACGTTAATAAATTGTCTGGCTGTCTGAAAAAGAAGATACTTTCTTGAATGAATCGATTTTTTTTCGGCGAACCTCGGGGTTAAAAGACTTTCCCCCGAAAGTCACCGCACTCACCGAATTGAATGACCTGGGCTTTGAGCGAGAAATTTTCGTTTTCGGCTACTTTGCGACACTTGTGCTAAATCTCAAATGAGCTCGGCAGCGCATTTTACTCAACCAATGGCGACATCTGTTCCCAGCCTCCAGCGAACACCAGTTCCGACAGCGGCTTGCGGGTACGTTCTGCTTCTTCACTCTTTTGATATTTTTCGGGCAGGCTTTCCGGTTCGCCGTGATAGCCGATGGCGATCCCGGCAACGGGTTCATAGCCTTCCGGGATGGTGTAGGTTTCACGCGCTTTATCCACGTGGATGCCGGCCATTTGATGCACAAACAGACCCAGCGCCGTGGCCTGAATCACCAGGTTGCCCACGGCCAGCCCAACGTCGTGAAAAGCGTGTCGGTTTGGCTTATCGTTTCGGCTAAAGCGCAATTTTGCGATGGTAAGCATCAGCACCGGTGCATCTTTTGCCCACTTGAGGTTGCCCTCCACGAGACAACCGAGCAGCTTCTCAAACTCGGCTTGGTTGTCTCTCGTAGCGACAATGAATCTCCACGGTTGTTCATTGAATGATGACGGCGCCCAGCGTGCGGCCTCCAGCAAGCTGAGCAGCTTTTCTTCCTCTACCATGCGTTCGGAAAACGCGCGTGGACTCCAGCGCTTTTTTATCAGGTCTACAACAGGGTAATTCGTGTTTGCCTCTTTGTTCATCGTAATGATTCTCCTCAAAAATGGTAAAAAGGAATAAGGCCGTCGGATGTGCATCAATTGCCTTATGTCNNGTTGTTGCGCACTTTGTCGACCGCGGAATTGACCTCCGACATGGGGACCACCTCGGTTTTCGGTGTGATGCCGTGTCGCGCCGAAAATTCCAGCATCTCCTGAATCATGTGACGGCTGCCGATGGCGCTCCCACACACGCTTCTTTGCCCCATCAGCAACGGAAAGACTTGCAGGGATAGTGGCTCAGTGGGAACGCCGACCATACAAAGTTTGCCGTTTGGCCTGAGCATTTCAACGTAAGTCGGCCAGTCCAGGGGCACGTGAACCGTGTTTAAAATAAAATCCAGGGAGCCCGCCATTTTTTCCAGTGCCGAGGCGTCTTTACTGTTAACGAAGTGATGCGCGCCGAACTGTTTGGCCTCGGCTTCTTTTCCCGGAGTTGACGAAAACGCCGTGACCTCACAGCCGGAAGCATTTGCGAATTGCAAGGCCATGTGTCCAAGGCCACCGATGCCGATCACGCCGATTTTCATATGAGGTTGGGTGTGTCTGCGCAGCGGTGAGTACACGGTGATGCCGCCGCAGAGCAGCGGACCGACATCTTCAGACGGCATCTTTTCCGGCACCGGAAATGCAAAGCGGCTGTCGATCCGGATGGTTTCCGCGAAACCGCCGTGGTTGCCGACACAGGTGGCTTCCTGGTTTGGGCACATGTTTTCCTCTCCGCGAATACAGAATTCGCAACTGAGACAGGAACTGCGCTGCCAACCAATGCCCACGCGTTGCCCCTTTTCAAGATGCTTGACATTGGCTCCGACCGCGTTGACTTTACCGACAATTTCGTGACCGGGTACGAGTGGATACGCACTCATGTCCCAATCATCATCGATCAGGTGAACGTCGCTGTGACAGATGCCACAGTGGGAAATGGATACTTCGACATCGTCCGGTCCGAGGTCGGTCGCTTCGTATTCAAATGGTTCCAAAGCTTTCCTGGCAGCAGGTGCGGCATAAGCGTTAATGGACATCTTTTTTCTCCGTCTTTGAATAAATGAGTGTTAGAACTTAATTCTTCCAGTGAGCATATCTTTGAACATGACCCAGTCGCCCATGAAACTGTAGAGCGGATATTTGAACGTTGCCGGTCGATTTTCCTCAAAAAAGAAATGGCCGATCCAGGCGAAACCGTATCCAAT
>JAABYK010000195.1:8329-18735 GCA_011775825.1 Candidatus Zhuqueibacterota bacterium
CGACATGTCGGATCGCTGTGCTCCGACAGGTAGAATTGATAGAATTCGGAAAAATTTTGGAATTGTTTCTCCATGATCCCTCCTTCTCAATTTCCAGCAGTACTAACAAATGTTTTTGAAAACAAATTTAATATAATAGGATTTCAGAGAAATGCCAAAGATTTTTCCATGTGTGCGGTTCAAGGCCTTTGTGAGAGGTATCGGGTTTAGAGCACACATTATCCGGAAGCTTGCTTCTCAGAAAGATCGGAAGAATAGAGGGAGAAAAATGCAATGGAGATGTGCTTAACTCCGCCGGCCGGATGTCTGAAAGAATCTTTTTAATCAAACGTGTTCCCTTAAAAGTCTCCTTTGAAATGACAAGACGTACAATTTGAGTTTTCACACTCTGAGAATCTTAGGAACAAGTGCGGAAAAACCAATTGGAAGTTTGAATGTATTTCCTTGCTTTGAAATACAATTATTCTTATCATTTGTAATCATTTGTAAACCGGTTGTCAGGAGACACAAGAGGCATTGAAACTCAATAGCAAATATAGAGAATGAGATACTATGACTAGAATAACGAAAGAACAGGCATCAGCTTTCCGCAAACGGTGGCAAGTAATCAATGAGTTGGAGATCAGAGAACTTCGGCGAACAACAATGGAAGAGAAGTTAGGCAAAACCGCGGTTCTGATGGCCTCTGTTGAATCTATGGGATGGAGCGATCCCGATCATCAAGAGGAAGCCGAGGTCTGGGAACGCTGGCGTCGATTAAGAGAAATCTATGGTGGCTGACTCAGAAACTCTCGGTCCACTGCTAGATCTTCTTCGCGATCTTATGGACTGGTTCCAAACTCACCAGGTTAATGGTGTTGTCGTTGGCGGTATCGCTGTGTCTTTGCTTGGCCGCCCACGTGTGACTCAAGATGTTGATGCACTTGTGCAACTTGAAGAAGTTAATTGGCAAGATTTTTTGTCTCAGGGGAAAGAGTATAACTTTTATCCTCGAATCAGTGAGCCTTTGACATTTGCCAGAAAATCTCGTGTGCTTCTTCTGAGTCATCAACCGAGTGGAGTTGACCTCGATATTACTTTTACGACTCTTCCTTTTGAAGAAGAGATTGTATCCAATCCAAGTACTTTTAAGATTTCCGGTGTCAGACTTCAGCTTCCAAGGCCTGAAGATTTAATCATCATGAAGGCCATCGCCGCACGCCCAAAAGATCTTATCGACATCGAATCTCTCATTGACGCGAATCCTAACCTGGAAATTGAACGTGTTAAACGCATCGTGCACGAGTTTTCCGAGGCGTTGGACATGCCAGATCTATTTGACAATCTACAAAAGCTTTTGACGAAAAAGCGGAAAAAATAACTCCTCATGAGTTGCCCGAAAGCTTTGATTCCGAACCTCAATGTGCGTTGGCAGTAAGAAGTAGCGCGTGAGAAATTCCAATCGAATGTCCCTTAAATCGGCAACCATCGATGTCATTCTGAAAAAATCTTTTTAATAAACAAAGTTTTACGTCCACTCAACAGCTTCCGCCAGAATGACTAAGTCCGCAGAACTTGAGCCTTCACAGAGTCTGAGAATCCTCTGAACGACCGTTGGTTCGCCGCGGTAAATTTAATCCACAACGCGGTAGACCGTAATGCCCCAATTTATCGGGTCATACGGCGGCGAGGCGTTCCAGTCATTGAATGAATGGGAATCGTCGGTTTCGTAAAAAACGATGTATTCTCCCGCCTCTAGTGAGATGACCTGGTTGTAAAGACGATTCTTACGAGCCCCGCCGGCGTGATCGGTCTTGCGGTAACTCATCTCCCAGACGACGCGACCGCTTTCCGCATCCTCAATCCAGCCATAATCGTACATTCTACCAGGCTTGCCCTCCCCGATGGCATAAATCCGCACCTTGCTGTCATTGTCCAGAGAAAATCTGGCCCGTTCGAAATCATGATCGCGGACACGCACGATCTTCGCCAGCACGTTCTCATCTTCCGACTCTTCATAGTCGGTGACGTTATCGAGGTCAAAGTCTTCTTCTGCCGGCACGATGGTCATGCCCCAGTGCTCTTGATCCCACGGAGGCGAGGTGTTCCAACGTCGATAGGAATGCGAACCATCGGTAACAAAATAGGCAATGTAGCTGCCTTTTTCGAATTTCACTACATCGTCGACAATGCGATTCTTGCGACCGCCGCCTGCGTGTTCGGTTTTGTAGTAATCCATCTCCCACACTCGCTCATGGGTTTTGGCATCGACGATCCAGCCGTAATCAAACATGTCACCATCCCGACCTTCACCGATTGCATAGACACGCAGATTGGCGGGCTTTTTCAACGTGAAACCCTTGGAGCGAAATTCATCATCGCGCAACCGTATAAAATCAACGATGGCGTTTTCAATTTGATAGCCATCGTAGTCATATTTCTTTACATGTTTTTTCATATCCGGGTTTTTGGCCAGAATGGCCAATCCCCAAAACTCGGGGTCGTAAGGCGGGGGCGCATTCCATTCCCACGGGGAGTGGGAATCATCGGAAATGTAGTAAGCGACATAGGTTCCGGCGGGCAGGGAAATCGACTCCCGACTCATGCGATTTTTTTGCGCGCCGCCCGCATGTTCCGAGTCGCGATACGTAAGCTGCCAGACTCTCTCCAGGGTGTTGGTGTTCAGAATCAAGCCGTAATCGAAGTTGCCATCGCGCCTGGCCTCCCCAAGAGCGTAGATTTGAACCTCCATCGGTTTTTCCACGACAAAGCCTTGCGTTTCGTAACGGTCGTCACGGGTAATCGGAATGGCAACCACCGCCTTTTTACGAAAGGCTTCCTGGCTCTTTCTGATTTCGTCGCGACTGAGTTTTTTGCCCAGACCTTTGACCACCGCTTTGAATTCTCGGAAGGCATCCCGGAACTCATCGTAGTACCAATCACCCCAACGGCCGTCAAAAATGCGAGACATCCAGCCGTGCCAGCCACGCCGCCTATTCCAGCGATCGTCCCAGTCGTAATCCCGGTCCCAATCATCATCAATCCATTGGTAGTAGGGAAAGGACGCGTAATAGACTTCGTATTTGCCTTTGGATAAGGAGACCTTTTCGTTGAATTTCTGGATGTCGCGTTCGTCTTTGGGCTCTTCCTCTGTGGGTGGCAATTCCCACACAACCTCGCGTGTCTCCGAATTCAGAATCCAGGTGTTGCCCAGAATGAAATCCCGGCTTTGGCTTTGGTAATGCAAACCGACCGCCTCAATCTGTACATCCTGATCGCGATCCAGTTCAAACCCTTCCATCACCAGTTCTTCGGGAAAGAGCCTGCCGATATCAACCAGAACATGTTCCTGCGCATANNCACTCCTAATTTTAAATCGAAAAGAGTTTGAAAACGAAAGAAATGTGATTATTATTATAGACTGAAAAAATCGAAATAAGTTACTTGGAAGGTTGGCTGAAAGACGAAATTATGGAAACTCAGTCCTGATTTTATTCAGATGAAGATAGTGGATTTTTCTTTCTTGCATCTTTCAGGAGTGCCCACTGAGCTTATGATGAAACAGGCCATTTGTCCCTGTGGGATGAATAATTGTTCAATAAACGTTTAGAACAAAAACGTGTTTGGCTATCTAAGATGAGAGACTTCTCACCCCTGTCCTTTGTATTTGACACCCCAAATCCGCAGAAGGTCTCGGCAGCCGACCTCGAATGAACGTGTGAAATCGACGATTTGATAGATGGAGAGTGTCCAGGAAAGTTGTTCATAATCGCAGGGCTGATACAAGAGGGGGATTATCCGGTCTTTGTAACGACTTTGCTGCAATGCAAATAGGAGTTCCCGCTTGACCCAAATTGACCCGACTGAGTTGGGAGACAAGACCAGTACAAACCAATCGCATCTTTGCAATGCGGCGCCTATTTCGTCATGCCATGCTGTGCGCCGACTATATGAGCTCTACTGTACCAATCCGGAATTCCATGATTGCGAAGCACCTCAACCAAGTCCGTACAAATTCACGGTCACGATCCGATTGAGAAAGAAATATCTCCTTGGGCAACATGACTTTCGAGTCTATTCCGCAACCTATGCTTCAGCGACGGCCAACAACGCTTCAGTAATTTCTTTAAGATTTTTTTTCTGTTCCGGTTTGGTAAGACGAATCATGTTCAAATAGCGTAAAATCCACGGTACATCGTCTTCCGAGATTTCTTCCGGAGGTCCCACAAGCACCGGGATCAACCGCTTGCTGTACGTTTTCTGACCAAGCGCATATTCGATCTCGCGTCGCACCCAACTGGAATGCAAAGCCGCCGGAGTCAGCAAAACCACCATGGCGTTGGATTCGCGCAACGCCTGGGCTACTTTGTCCGCCCAATTATCTCCAGGGAGAATCTCGCGCCGATGATCCCAGACCTCCAATCCGGCATTTTGCAAAGTATCTGCAATCCTTTTGGCCAATTCTTCGTCGGCTTCAGCGTGACTAATAAACACTTTCATAATTTATGCTCTAAAACGAAACTACCGTTAAATTTAACCAATTTATGTTATGGCTGAACGAAAACGGCCTGCGGCTGTCATTCCCGAGGTTTTTTATTCGAGAATCTCCTGCTCAATTCCTGGAGATTCGGCACAAACTTGTCCCGCAGTCTTTAGCGGGGAACCATGCCGGAGTGACGTGCACTGACAACTTTTCGTTTAGCCAATTCACTGCCTAATTGTTAAATTAACTGAAAAAGATGTTATTGTCAACAATAAATCATTTCAAGCTAAAGGAAAACTGGTAGCAGCTTCATCTGTTCGCTAGCCAAACAGACAGTTAGCACATAACTTCATAAACCTCCTTAATGCAGTCTATTCGGAATGTTTCTGATGGCCCGCAAAGGGAGCTTGCTTTTCTACAGGTTACGATCGTATATTTGAAGCGTAGCAGCAAAGACACAGTCAGAGACTGTGTTGCATCCGAAAGGAACGAATCATGCCGAGATACTTAGATATCGAAAGCTGGAACAGAAAAGAGCAGTTTTATTTCTTCCGGGAATACGATTACCCGTTTTTCAACATCTGTGCGGATGTGGATGTGACGGAGGTACTCAAGTATTGCAAGAGGCAGGACATTTCATTTTTTCAGGCCACGCTTTTTCTGTCTTTGAAAACGGCCAATGAAATCGAGCCGTTCCGTTATCGAATTCGTGGAGATAAGGTGCTGGTGCACGAAGTCATTCACGGCGGCTCAACGGTTCTGAACGAAGACGAGACGTTCAGCTTCAGTTATTTTTCTTACTATGCCGGATTTCGGGAATTTACAGAGCGGGCAACGGTGGATTTAGAGAAGAAATCCTTCGATCCGCAGGATGAGCGCGACGACCTCATTCATTACTCTATCATCCCATGGATATCCTTCACCAGTTTTTCGCATGCCCGCAAATTCCGCAAGAGCGACTCCGTTCCCAAAATCGTGTTTGGCAAGTATCACCGACAGGATGCTGACACGAAAATGCCGGTGTCGGTGGAGGTTCATCACGCACTCATGGATGGCATTCATGTTGGAAAATTCTTCGAGCTGTTTCAGGAGTATCTAAAGAGTCCGCAAAAGGTGCTGATGAGTTAGTCGATTACATCGACAAGTTTTGAGAATAATTCCTGTCGCAGCGAAGTGGCAGTGACAGTAGCAGTTGGCAGTCGATTTTTACTGCTACTGCTACTGCCACTCTTTAGTGTTCTCCGCTTTCTTTGTGAGCCCTGTGACTGTTTTTCAAGAACGCTATTTTTGGGTGGTTTTCTCCGATAAACTCTTGTAAATTGTCTCGATCCAGAAATCGGTTTTGATGAAGCCCTTGCCCAATTGTTCATATTCATCGGGCAGTCCGGTGGCCTGGATGTCCGCTAGGTTTTTGCCTTTCTCCATGTGCCCCTGCACAATCTGAGTCGTCTCCTGCAACATCCGGTGGTAATCCTTTAAATCTTCGATGGAAGACAGAGGTCCGTGGCCTGGAATGATCTTCACATCGGGCGGCAATTCATCAATAATCTTGCCGACATTTTCGGTCAACCCCTGCACGCTGCCACCGTTGATGAGATCTACAAAGGGAAATATGCCGGCAAAAAAATCATCGCCCATGTGAACCACATTTGAGCCGGTGAAATAAATGACAGCATCGCCATCGGTGTGCCCGTTTGGGTAGTGCAACACTTTGATCTCTTCGCCATTCATATGAATGGAGAGAGATTTGTCGAAGGTGATAACTGGCCAGGCTTCCTCAGGAGCAGGACCCGACCCCTCCGGGCTGATTGCTGTGTAGGATTTCACCATCAGGCGTTTTCGAACGTTGTCGTGAGCGACGATGGTGCCATCCTCTGCGAATTTTACGTTGCCGTCGGTATGATCGGGATGCCAGTGAGTATTGAGAATAAACTTCGGCGTCTCGCCTCCTAATTCCGCAATCGCGGTCCTGATTTTGTCTGCCAGCGGGGCAAACTGGTCATCGACCATCACCACACCGTCTTCGCCGACCGATACAGCTATGTTGCCGCCCTGTCCTTCTAACATGTGAATGTTTCCGGCGATATGGGTTGTTTTGATTTGCACATCCGAAAAGTCCTGACTGACAAGCGTAAACCCAGCCGTGACGACGAACAGAATGAGGAAGAGAAACACATACCATTTCTTCATGGGGCCCTCCTTTGAATCGTGTGCATAGTGATTGAATTATTAAAAAAATAAGATGTTAAATATTCTCTTATTTGTCAACAAAATACTGCACGATTTCCAAGCGCGTTGTTGTTTATGAACGAGTGTCCTGGGAAACGGGCATCGTCCAGTTTCTTAATTCATTCATAGGACTTCACAAAGCCAAATCCAGGTGAACAAAGAGCTTCACGGCATCCTCAAGCGGAGCAGGCACATGATGGAACGCATCCCTCAACCCCTTCTTCGCGTCTACACAGGACAGGCCTGAGAAGAGAAGGGGCTATTAAACAGCGCTGTGCATGAAGAAGTAGTCCCCTCTTGGCCAAGAAAGGAGGATTTAGAAGGTGAGTTCGACCCTGGACGTACCAAAACAAATTTTTTTGTCCACCTCCGCTTTACTTTTAAAAGCCGGAAAAGCCATCGCAATCGAGACGATTGCGTTACTTTAAACCATCATTTCCTAAGTCTTTTTCAGAAAACATTAGGAATTGGCTGATCTATTTTGTATCTTCGACGTTCGAATGTTAAGAATGTATCTTTTAAAGGAGAGAGTTATGAGAGTTGTTGCCTTGATGATATTCCTCAATTTAATCGTTTTTTCATGTTCAGAAAAGGAGAAAAGTGTCGCCCTTGAACCAGGGACTTCCGGTTATGAACTGGCAAAAGCGCTTTCAAAAAAATTGGAGTATCTCAATCCTGATGAAAACAATGTATTGATTACGACAAATCATTTTGACATCAGAACCGGTGAAGTGATTCGTACTCTGCAGGACAACTTTGGAACCAGAGTCAATCAACTCGGTATGCTCGATGTTGAGCAATTGGAAAGCACCATTGAAAACAACGCAAGACAACTGGCGGAGAAAAAGTTGTTGCTACAAAAAGCCGAGGAAGCCGCGATGAAAATCGATGAGACGGAAGTGGACAGCGTTCTGAGTATGGAATATACGCGCGCTGGTGGCGAAGAGAAGTACATGGAAATTTTAGAGAGAAACGGACTTACCTTGGAGCACGTAAAGAATGTTATTCGAAACAGTCTGATGATCAAGCATTTCCTTGACAAAGAACTCGCTGCTGAAACCGACGTTTCGGATGAGGAGATTCAAGAAGCTTATGAGGTCGATAAGACGGCCACCGTGCGACACATTTTATTGAGCACCCAGGGCAAGAGCGATTCGGCCAAAATGGCCATTCGTGAAAAGATGGAAGAGATTCTCGCCCGGGCAAAAGCCGGAGAGGATTTTGCCAAACTCGCCCAAAAATACTCCGAAGATCCAGGCTCCGCAGAGAAAGGCGGGTTGTATGAGAGCTTTGGACGTGGTAGAATGGTGCCGCCATTTGAGGAAGCTGCCTTTAACGTACCCGTTGGCGAAATCAGCGATGTTGTGGAAACGCGGTTTGGTTACCACATCATCAAGGTCATCGAGCGAGAAAGGGAAACGCGTTCCCTGGAAGAAATTCGTCCACAGATCGAAGCGCAACTCGAAAAAAAGAAGTACCAGGAAGCTCTGCAGTCCTATTTAACAAAAATACGCGAAGAAGCAAACTATAAGGTTGTGGAGCCATCTTTAGGCGCTTAGAGTAACTTTTACTAAACCTCTAAGGTTTAGTAAAGTTTTTGATTCCGGTTACTGATTTTAGGCGGGTGTCGGGCGGCTTTAGGCGTAATCACTACTCCGGGCAAGGTATAGGTGAATTCTCCATCTTCAACCACAAACTCACCGTTAATCGCCACATACTCGATCCCCTCGGCATATTGATGCGGCTCAAAGAATGTGGCGGTGTCTCGAAGGCGGTCGAGATCAAAAATGACCAGGTCCGCATGAAATCCTTCACGAATCAGTCCGCGGTTGCGAAATCCCAGGATTTGGGCAGGCAGGGAAGTCGCCGAACGAACGGCATCTGCAACCGATAGGATACCACGCTCCACTGCATATTCTCGAATTTTCCTCGGGAAGGTTCCGTAGAAACGCGCATGCACGGGATCGTCACCGGGAAGCGCGACGCCGGCATCCGAAGCGGTCGCGGTCCACGGCTGAGCCCCATACGCTTCCACATCCATCTCGGACATGGAGAAGCCGCGCAATTGTGCGCCGCCGCGCCGGTCCGGAAAACCTTCGAGTTGCAGCTTGATGGCCAGGTCCACAAGCGAGAGGTTAAGATCATTCGCCAACTCGCGCAGCGATTTTCCGATAAAACTCGAGTCGGGATAATCCATGACGATGATGTTCTCTGCGCCGCCACGCCTCGTCACTTCATGGAGAATATCGGCTCTGAGCTTCTCTGCGCGGCCCGGCTGGTTCAACACCGTTCGAACCGCCTCGGCATAGTTTTTCTTGTCGTTTGGATTTGCGGAAAATCTGATGATTTCGTCTCCCCTGATCCAGCCCGGAATGAGACGCGTGTTGCCGTCGCTGCCGGAAGTGTTGTAGGGGTACTGGTCCGCCCAGATTTGCACACCTCGTTTGCGGGCGCGATTTATCAGTTGAATGGCTGCATGGCTTGATCCCCAAAAATTGGCTCCCCGCGCCTTGATATGGGTGGCAACCACCGTCGCGCCCGTGCGTTCGCCAACCTCGATGAGCTCGACGATGTTATCCAAAAACGTGGGTTGCTGGTCGTTGCCATAACTTGGCAGATACCACATGGGTTCGGCGCCGGAGCTGCGTTCGTGGCAAATATACACGCCGCCAAAAGGTACAATTTCTTCCACGAGAGCCACGATTTCCTCCGTGCTGCTCCAGCGGCCTGGAATGTATTCCAATCCGGCTGACAATCCATACGCACCCGCTTCCATGCCTTGCTTCAGGAGTTGGCGCATCGTCGCAATCTCTTCGTCGGTTGCATGCCGCTGCATTTTCTTAATCTCATCGGAACTGAATTCCTGTTCTGCGTTTTGCGCCATCGCCAGAGCACGGATGGTATTATGCCCAACCAGAAGCACTGCATTCGGCCCAAATCGACTCTGCTCAAGTTGGCCTCGCTGCTGAGCAATGGACGTCGGCGATCGGCCATCTTGATTGACCACCACGGTGGTGATGCCTTGACTCACCAAATTGGGGGCGGCGCGGCGTTTGGGATCCCGAGAGCGCAAGCCTTTGGTGCTTCCGATTTCCTGCGTATCGTCGGCGTGCGAATGCAAATCAATAAACCCGGGCGTCACGTACTTGCCCTGCACATCGATAGTCCGAACAGCGCTTTTCACCTGTAACTCACCGACGGCCACGATTCGACCGTCTCGAATCCCCACATCACCTTCGAACCAGGGATTTCCGGTGCCGTCGAGAATCCGGCCGTTGATAATCAAAATGTCGAATTCATGTTTCGTTATCGATTGAAAACCGAATGCATCTTGAAGCGCGATGAGAGCGAAGCTGAGAATGCAGCAGCTGAATAAAACTGACAGGCTCTGAGCCGGACGTCGGGGCTTCATGGGTTCTCCTGAGATTGTTTGTTTTTGCTAAGCTAAGATTAAATGATTAGCCAATGATACTCACGGATGTTCACAGCGCAGCGGAGCCGCAACCAAAGGCCCTTGAAGTCCGAGCCACGGATGCACATGGATTTTCACGGATTTTTGAATTGGTTGTTGTGAAGACAATTTGCAAACGCCTTCAAGCAGTTGCAAAACAGTCCTTTCAAAAAGCTGAAAACCAAATCCGTGGTCCATCAGAGTAAATCCGTGGCAAAAAACGTTGCCAAAAAAAACACGATGTTGTGGGCTTGTAGTACGGAT
>JAABYK010000608.1 GCA_011775825.1 Candidatus Zhuqueibacterota bacterium
GGGACTTTCTCCTGCGCCTGGACATGCTGTTTAAAATAGCCCCCTTCTCTTCTCAAGAGAAGGGGGTTGGGGGATGAGTTCCATAATGCTGCCCGCACTGCATGAGCTGTGCCGCCAACCTGTTCGTCCTTGAGTAGTGCCACCCAACGCGTCCGTACTGAAAGTTAGTCAGAGTTCCGAAGATTTTTATCGCACAAACAGCGTGCATATTCAGACTGGCTGCGGTGATAGGGAGCTTTATCAACGTCTTTGTCTACTGGCTAGCACTGGTCAATTTATACCCAAATGGCACAGATAGCGATCACCCATTTTTTGGCTGCCATATTTTGGGGTATGCAATTTAAGTCGTTGATAATATGAGACTAATGGACGTATGAATATTAGGGTCTGTCGTCTGGCACATGGGTTGCTCAATTGTAATCGCAGAAGCAGAACTTGTAAAATTATAACTTAATTAATTAATCATGTTTCTTCGGAGTTGCTAACATGAACACTCAAGGTGGTTTCACGCTAATTGAATTGATCATGGGTATCGTGATTATCGGGATTCTGGCGGCGATTGCCGTACCGCAATTTGCGGATCTTAGCGACAGTGCAGAGGCATCCGAGTGTGAGGCAAATCAAGCTGCAGTTGAGGCAGCAGCTTCAGTCGCCTATGCGGATAGCGCCATAGCCGGGAATCCGGGATTCCCAACAACTCTGGCGAGTACAATGTTTCGGGGAGGATCGGTCCCAACCTGCCCATTTGATGGCGATCAGATCGCGTACAATAACTCTGATGGTACAGCAAGCTGCCCGAACAGTATTGCGGAACATGCTCGCTGATTGTCTTCTGTCCAAAAGGTCAGCACTTTTGAAAGGGAAGCCACGATTTTTCGGCGGGTAATGTGTGTAATGCAATTTGGCAAGCAAACTGGCTTCAGTCTTGTCGAGCTGATTGCAGTTTTAGTTGTTGTTGGCATTCTTGCAATTATGGCCGCGGCCGTGGTTGCTACCTCAAACTCCAAGCTGCAATATGGTACATTGATCCGAAGGATAGCCACCGACGCTCGTTTTTGCCCAACAACTGGCCATCTCCACAGGAACGGGAATCCGCGTACATATTGATCAAACCAATAATCGCTATTATTTAAAATGGGAAGATGGAGCATATATTAAGAAGCCAATTGGGGGGAGGTATGATTTTATCGTTCAATTGGGGACAGGTGACTTCAGCGAAGTCCAGATTAGCGGTACAGCCTTTTCGAATGGTCGTCTGGATTTCCATACTCGTGAGGTGCCGCTAAATTCCGTTTCTGAATTCACATGAGAACTAAATCTCGTTACGCTCAACATATGCCAAGAAGCTAAAAATCGGGGCGAACACCGGCCTTTTGAAAATTGAGGATCTTTGAAGAAAAAATAAAGTCTGAAGATGGGTTGTCATTGTGCTTATGTCCATGGACGTCGGTTTTGTTTACGCTACTATTTTTTATGAAGTTAATATATGATAAATTGGTCGATCAGACGGAGGATTACAAGTTTCTCGCCATGCTCTCAATCGGATGGCAAGAGATATCCGCGAGATCGTTGGGCCTGCCAGGTTCAGAAATATCAGTCAGCGTTGATGCAGGTGCCCTGTCATGGTTCAGTTTGACGCTCAGCGATCCGGGACTCACCCATTATGATGTCGTTTTAACCAACAACCTGGATCCGTCAGATCCAGACGCTCAACCTACTTCCACTCGCGTGACCATTTCGGGTCAACAGTGCAAACGGGAATGTTGTGCGGTCATCGGAGGCCATTAAATTTTAAATCTAAATTAAGTTAGGTTAGGTAAGGCAAGGTTGAAAACTATTCAGATCCACTTTCTGGCCCAGATTGCCGTACCATTCATCCTGTTTTTGACATGTGTTGATGAGGTGCGCTCCAGCCCATCGGGAATCCCATTTCCACGCGCAGTCATAAAAGCCTGACGGTCAGCCTGAATGCCAGTTTTTACAGAACAGAAATTAACAGCCTCAATCATGAATCCCCGCGATTTTTAGTGAGGAGCATCTAGGCCTTGTCAAGAAATTGGATCTTTCCCGGAGGTGGAATTGGCCATGCTTCGCCTCGAGGGACTGCCTCAATCCGACTTTCATGATAGCTATCATGTTGCCGTTGGAGCCGGCTAACTATCATTATTTGACGTTGGAGAAAATTCAGACAGGTTTAAATAGCCGCATGATTAGATTTATAAGCCACCCAATTTCCGAATCAGCTTCAAACTTAGCGGCTACCGAAATTGTGCGGCGATTCGAATTTGAATATGATTGGCGAGAGTTGGATATCAATTTGGGATTGGTCAAGCAACTCGGGTTGATCCATACGTATTTCGGTCTCAACTCAAAATGGACTTCACGACTAGAATCAGAAATCAGCGGAAGCGCTATTTCCGGGGACACTGAAGTCACCGGTACCGAAGGCGGAGAATACAAAAAGCGGCCTGATGATGAGTCCGTACTTCGGTGTTGACTTGAAAAACGAAGTTGCGCATGGTACTGAATATTGAAATTCAGGTTCGAAACAATCGGATTTCACTCTGAACCTCGGACTCAGTCGGAGGGGAAAACCGTGACATCTGGATCGCTTAAGTAAATCGTCCTCCCTCTTTTTGCAGCATTTCCTTCCTTGGCTAACTAAATTTCGGTGTCTGCACGAAAACCCTGCCATGACAATTAATCATCACCCGTTCACTGGGATATTTCCGTCTTTTTCAGTGTCTATATTTAAGATGCGACAATTTATTAAGTTATTAAGATGGAATAAAAATTGCAAAAATTTACAAATCATGTGAAACTTTCTCCCCTCAACTCGATTTGTATAGAATAAGGATCTTTTAAACATTGATGTATTTGGGCGGATCTTTAAGGAAACAACCATAATCTGGCTCTCTGACTCTGATTCAACATCATCAACATAAGGTTAAGTTTTTATGAAGCTAAAGAGACCACACAAGGACGATAAGATACGTATGATCTTTTTCTCTACCGGCGGTTCTGAAATCCGTCAGTTTGATATTAGCCTTCAAAGAGTTGTTCTTTTCGTGTTTCTTGCTTCTGTGACTTGCGCAGGGATTTTTATGGGCTCTGTAACAATTTGTGACAGCCTGTATCAAAGTAAAACGGCTGCCCCAGTTGATTCAAAAAAACTGTCCAATGAGGTTCATCATTTAGAGACGAATATTGAAAAGCTCAATGATAAGCTTGTTCAACTCGAGGAAGAGACCGAGGACTTGGAGGTTTTGGTTGGTTTGAGCTCAACGGATAGCAGTGAGATAGCCACGGATCAAGCTTTTAATGATGAGCAAGATATCGTGATGGCTTCCCTGCCAATCGATTATGACTATCAAACCGAAGCGATGGCTGAGTATCTGAACAGTCTGGAGGCACGAATCAACCAGGCGTTGAGTACGCAAGGTGTGATTGAAGACAAATTCTTGCAAACAGAAAGAGCGATTAAACGCATCCCGTCGATTCGGCCGGTTCAAGGTGGCAGAATCACCGACAAATTCGGCCATCGGAAAGACCCGTTTGTGGAACGTGTAAAACACCACAATGGGATTGATCTATCCGCCAGGTACGGTACAAAAGTCTTCGCGGCCGCTTCGGGCGTCGTAGAGTTTACCAGAATACGCTATCGTTTGAACCGGGGGTACGGGCGTGTCGTCGTCATTAATCACAAGAATGGCTATAAAACGCTTTACGGCCACCTTTCGAAGGTTCTGGTAAAACGTGGGCAGAAAGTGGAACGCTGGGACCTCATCGGCCTTTCCGGAAATACGGGGCGTGCTACCGGGCCTCATTTGCATTATGAAGTTTGGCAAAATGGCCATCCTGAAAATCCGGAGAATTACATACTAAATTAGGTTTGGTCGATGGTAGCCAAGCACCTTTCCCACCGTTGTCGTTTTCCTTCATTTAGTAGTCATCCAACTCCATTCGGCAAAACATCAGATACAGTGATATAACCAACCCACCCTCGTTCCCAAGTTGAAACTTTGGATGAATTTTTTAACAGAGACTGAGATCATACCTCCATCGGTCGCCCGTTGCTCGACACATTTTTCTTGACTCTTATCAAAAATTTTCGTAACATTCTCGGCAAAAATTGCCTCGGAAAATAACAGTTGGAATTAGAGGTTTAATGAGAATTTGCGCTGCCTTCACGAGAATTCGTTGAAGGCTTTTTTGTGGCTCCAAATTATGGCTAATGAAGTAGAGACTCAGGTAATTGATGCTAAGGGACTTAATCGGACGATTACGCGGCTTGCGCATGAGATTGTGGAAAGGAATCGCGACGTTGAAAATCTCGTGGTGTTAGGAATCAGAACGCGTGGGGTTCCGCTTGCGCAGAGAATTGTTGATAGAATTGAAGAGATCGAAGACAAGCCTGTACCTCTAGGCATTTTGGATGTGACCATGTACCGCGATGATGTGTTTAAGAACATCAAGCAACCGGTTGTCGGCACCACTGAGATCAAGTTTGGAATCGACGGAAAGGTGGTCATTCTCGTCGATGATGTGTTGTTTACCGGACGAACTGTGCGGGCCGCCCTCGATGCAATTATCGATTTTGGACGTCCAATGAAAATTCAATTAGCAGTGTTAATTGATCGCGGCTTTCGAGAACTGCCAATCAGGGCGGACTACGTCGGACAGTCGTTAATCACCACATTAGATGAGCAAGTTAAAGTAAACGTCAAGGAGATAGATGGCCAGGATGGGGTTTTTTTGGTGAAATCTCTAAAGGAAACTTAGTTGGATTTCAAACAAAAACATCTTTTAGGGTTAGAGGGGATCACAAAACAAGAGATACAATTGATATTGGATACGGCAGAGTCCTTCAAAGAAGTCCTCATGCGTCCCATTCCTAAAGTCCCCACACTAAGAGGCAAAACCGTTGTAAATCTGTTTTTCGAGCCTTCAACTCGGACAAGAATTTCGTTTGAACTTGCGGAAAAAAGGCTTTCCGCGGATTCGGTTAATTTTTCGGCGTCCTCTTCGTCCGTTCTAAAAGGGGAGACGCTTCGGGATACAATTCGAAATATTGAGGCCATGAACATCGATTTGGTTGTGGTAAGACATAGAGCAGCCGGTGCGCCGCAATTCCTAACTCAATGCGTGGACGCAGCTATCATCAACGCCGGGGATGGGCAACATGAACATCCGACACAAGGCCTGCTGGACCTCATGACCTTACAGAGCAAATTTGGAAAGCTCGATCGACTCAAAGTTGTGATCGTTGGCGACATTGCCCACAGCCGAGTTGCCCGGTCAAATGTTTATGGTTTGCAAGCTATGGGCGCTGAGGTTGGTATTTGTGGCCCGCTCACAATGATCCCTTTGGAAGCCGAACAGTGGCAGGCCAGGATCTTTTATCGCGTTGAGGAAGCCATCGAATGGGCGGATGTTTTGAACGTGTTGCGTATCCAACTTGAGCGCCAACACAGAGGACTGTTTCCATCCAACAGGGAATATCATCAACTTTATGGAATTACACGCCAAAGATTAGAACAGGCAAAGAAGGAAGTGACTATCCTGCACCCGGGACCCATTAATCGTGGAATCGAAATCGAAAGTGAGCTGGCCGATAGCGAATTCTCCTTGATTCTAAATCAAGTGACCAATGGAGTGGCAGTCCGCATGGCCGTGCTTTATCTCCTCAGTAGCGGAACAGCTCCTGAAACGCCGGAAAGTTTAAATGGGTAAACGCCAATGAGCTTGACGAAAATAGCTCAACCTTTAGACAACGTTTTGTTCAAAAACGGGATCGTAGTTGATCCGGAAAAACTGACCCAGGAACCCGCCGATGTACTTGTCGAAAATGGCAAGTTGAAACGAATCGGCAAGATAGATGTTTCGAATTTCAATGGCGAGCTTATCGATCTGCAGGGCCAAGTGCTGTGCCCGGGCCTGATCGACATGCATGTTCATTTGCGTGAGCCAGGAAGGGAGGACGAGGAGACGGTTGAAACAGGCACCGACGCGGCCATGATGGGAGGATTCACGGCTGTTTGCCCGATGCCAAACACCGATCCGCCTGCCGACAACGCGGAAGTGGTTCGATTTCTGAAGGAGCGTTCGGAAGAGCTGCTCGTAGAGGTGTTTCCCATTGCGGCGGTGACCAAACAGCGAGCAGGCGCCGAGCTGACCGAGATGGCAGAGTTGGTCAAAGCAGGTGCGGTGGCATTCTCGGACGACGGCGACCCTGTAGCGACCTCTGAGATCTTGAGACGCGCCATGGAATACGCTCGTATGTTTGACGTGCCCATTATTGAACATTGTGAAGATAAGTCACTCACCATAGACGGAGCCATGCATGAAGGCGCCGTCTCCACTAGATTGGGGCTGCCGGGTATTCCCGCAATTTCGGAAGAAATCATCGTTGCACGGGACATTTTGGTGGCGGAGTTTACCAAAGCCAGGTTGCACATCGCGCACATTTCAACGGTTGGTGCTGTGGAGCTGGTGCGTCAGGCTAAGGAAAGAGGCATAAGCGTGACTTGCGAAGTGACGCCGCATCACTTCACGTTGAATCACGAAGCCGTTGTAAACTACGATACGAATACAAAGATGAACCCTCCACTGCGGTCCCAAAAAGATGTGGAGGCGATGTTGGAAGGTTTACGAGATGGAACCATCGATGTTATCGCCACCGACCACGCTCCGCACGCCATCGAAGAAAAAGAAACCGAGTACGAAGCCGCTCCGTTTGGAATAATTGGTTTGGAGACTGCGTTGGGACTCATCCTGACAAAGCTGGTAGAAGCAGACGTTTTAACACTGCCACAAGCCATTTGCAAAATCACGAAGAATCCGGCAAAAATTCTTAATCTAGAACGGGGCGTTTTCAAGGTCGGATCACCGGCCTCCTTGACCGTGTTTGATCCGAAACCGGAATGGACTGTTGACAAGAAACAATTCAAATCGAGATCAAAGAACTCGCCATTCCATGGCTGGAAGTTGAAGGGAAAGGTTTTTGGGTTATACAATCAAGGGCTCTGGTGGCCGAATCAAAGATAGAAGCGAAATTTCTCAAACTTGAACGAGGTAGTTAAATTGCATGTTCCCCAAAAGATGTTTTTCATCAAAGGTGTTGGTAAACACAAAGAAAAGCTATCGAGCTTTGAGCTGGCTCTTAGAAATGCCGGCATTGCCAGGTTCAATTTGGTGAAGGTGTCAAGCATTTACCCGCCTCAGTGCAAAATTGTTTCAAAAAAAGAGGGTTTGAAAGAATTGCAAGCTGGGCAGATTGTTCATGTTGTGATGAGCGAGAACGCCACGAACGAGCCTCATCGTCTAATTGCCGCTTCCATAGGGGTTGCGATTCCCAAAGATCGAAGCCATTACGGGTATCTCTCTGAACATCACAGTTTTGGCCAGAGAGACGATGTTGCGGGTGACTACGCAGAGGATCTGGCAGCCAGCATGCTTGCCACGATTCTGGGTGTGGATTTTGATCCCGATGCTTCCTGGGATGAAAAGAAAGAAATCTGGCGGATCAGTGGCGAGATTGTGACCACGAGAAATATCACACAATCCGCCATTGGCGATAAACATGGATTATGGACCACGGCGTTGGCAGCGGCGGTCCTCATCTGAATGGGCAGATTCAAATCTGTTTGTTCTTTTGAACTCTAATATGGATCCCAAACAACAGAATTCAACCTTCCTGGATTTGCCACAGGAACTGACTAATTTCGAACGGGCTCAAGTTGTCGTGCTACCCATACCATATGAAGCTTCAACGACCTATGGGCAAGGCACAAAAGACGGACCGCAGGCAATTCTGAAAGCATCCGCACAGGTCGAGTTTTACGATGAAGAGCTGGATTCTGAACCCTGCCGTATCGGTATTGCTACTGCACCCTCGATTGAGAATTTAAATTTTGAGCCTGAAAAATCGGTTGCGCAAATCAGTGAAGCGTGTGAAAGCTTGTTGGAACAAAATAAATTCGTCGTGGGTTTAGGGGGAGAGCATACCATTTCCGTGGGACTTGTTAGAGCTTTTAAGAAACTCTATCCGGAAATGTGGGTGCTTCAGTTGGATGCCCACAGTGATCTCCGGGACATCTATCATGACTCGCCGTTAAATCATGCATGCACAATGGCTCGAATCGGAGAGCTTTGCGCATTCGTCGGTATGGGCATACGCAGCGGCATCGCGGGTGAGCGCGATCGTTTACCATCGGCTTCAAAGCTGTTTTACGCCCATGAAATGAGGCGAAATTGCGATTGGCGAGAGCAAGTAGTACAATCCCTTGGTGATCCGGTTTACATTACCGTTGATCTTGATTTTTTCGATCCGTCTGCGATGCCTTCTGTGGGCACACCTGAACCGGGTGGATTCCAATGGTATGAAACGCTGGACTTTTTAAAAACCATTGCTCGAGCCCGAAAGATAGTGGGTTTCGATGTGGTGGAGCTGTCTCCCAAGCCGGGTTTTGTTGCACCAGATTTTTTTGCGGCAAAGCTGGTGTACAAACTGATCGGATTGATTTTTGCCGATAAGTATAAGAATTTGAATGAGAAAAGTCTTGACTCTTAGGTGTAAAATGATTACTTTTTCGACTGACTTTTTTCAAAAAATTGGGAAGGAGAACGAAGTTGAAGACTTTTGCACCAAAAGCTGAGAACTTGAATCGCAAGTGGTATTTAGTGGATGCCGAAGGCCAGATATTGGGGCGCCTCGCGAGTCAGGTGGCCACGATTCTAAGAGGTAAGCACAAGCCTGTTTACTCTCCTCATGTAGATGTTGGCGATCATGTCATCATAATCAATGCTGAAAAAATCCGGGTGACTGGCAAAAAGGCCAGAAACAAACGTTATTACCGGCACACTGGCTATGCCGGAGGTCTGAAATTCGATGTCTACTCGCAATTGATGGAGAAAAGGCCGGAGCGGATTTTGGAAAAAGCAATTTGGGGCATGTTGCCACACAATAGGCTGGGCAGAAAGATGTACAAGAAGTTGAAAGTCTATGCCGGGCAAAACCATATTCATCAAGCCCAAAAGCCGGAAAAATTAGAACTGAACTAATTGAAAAGAGGGTTGAATGAAAGCCGCAACTTACCAAGCAGTTGGAAGAAGAAAAGAAGCCATTGCCAGAGTCAGGGTAACTCCGGGTGAGGGCAAGATTGTCGTAAATAAAAAGCCGCTATTAGATTTTTTCAAGCGTGATACACTAAGAATGATCGTCGAGCAACCCCTGGAGGTAACGGAAACCATTGGCAAATATGATATCTCTGCCAACGTTGGGGGCGGTGGACTCTCCGGTATGGCTGGAGCGATGAGGCTTGGAATCGCCAGGGCGCTGATTGAGGCTGATGAGAGTTATCGACCAAAACTCAAGGAAGCCGGGTTTCTCACACGCGATCCAAGAATGAAAGAAAGAAAGAAGTACGGCCAGCCAGGCGCTCGCAAGAGATTTCAGTTCTCAAAACGATAATTCATAAAACACACACTGGTCTTTTTCTTGGGTGCCCGTTTTGGGTTAAAGTATATTCATGACCGGTGGAGGTATAACCCAAAAATTGGAGTAAAGTTATGAATGTAGCCTTACAAGATCTGCTAATCGCTGGTGCTCATTTTGGCCATCTCACGCGAAGATGGAATCCGAAGATGAAGAAGTTCATCTTTATGGAGCGAAATGACATCTACATAATTGACCTGAAAAAGACGCTGGATTGTTTGCAGGAGGCCTATCAAGAGGTTATTGATCTCGTGAAATCTGGGGATCAAATTCTTTTTGTGGGTACAAAGAAACAGGCTAAGGATATCGTCAAGACCGAAGCAGAAAGATGCGGCGCTTTCTATATGAATGAAAGATGGCTGGGTGGGACCTTAACAAATTTTGCTACAATAAAGAAGAGCATCAAGAGATTGAAAAACATCGAGAAAATGGCAACGGATGGCACTTATGATAAATTGCCCAAAAAGGAGATCTTGAAAATCGAACGAGAGCGTGAGAAATTGGAGGGAGTTCTTGGTGGGATTCGGGATATGAATAAACTGCCCAGTGCCGTCTACATCGTGGATACAAAAAAAGAGAGCATCGCGGTTGCAGAAGCTGCGAAACTCAATATCCCGATCATTGCAATTGTGGATACAAATTGTGATCCCGATTTAATCGATTATCCCATTCCTGCGAACGATGACGCCTTTAAATCCATCAATGTCATTACGCACGCGATTGCTGATGCCGTACTCGAAGGAAAGAGTGCACAAGCGGAGGCCGAAGAGGTGGAAGCAGAAGCACCGGAGGAGACGGCCGAGCAGGCAGAAGTTACAGATAGTGTCATCGTGACTGAAGATTCTGAAGAAGTCGAGGCNNAGATTGGAGTAACCAGAGAATGTCAGTTTCTGCTGAGAAAGTCAAAATCTTGAGGGAGAGAACCGGTGTTGGTATCATGGATTGCAAGAGTGTCCTTGAGGAAACGGACGGAGATATTGAAAAAGCGGTTGAGCTGTTAAGGAAAAAGGGGATTGCATCCGCTGAAAAACGAGCTGGCCGAGAAACCAACGAGGGCATTGTAGATGCCTATATTCATCCTGGTAGTCGTATTGGAGTTTTGGTCGAAGTGAATTGCGAGACGGACTTCGTCGCTAAGACGGAAGATTTTCAAAAATTCGTGCACGACATGGCAATGCAGATAGCGGCGACAAACCCACGCGTGGTCACCCGAGATGAATATTCTAAAGAAGAAATTGAAAAAGAAATGGAGATTTTTCGGACTCAGGCAAAAAATGAGGGGAAGCCGGAGCACATCATAGAACGCTTTAGTCAAGGTAAATTAGAAAAGTTTTACCAGGAAACGGTCTTACTTGAACAGAGCTACATCAGGGATCCCGGCAAGAACGTTAAAGAATTGTTAACGGAATTGATTGCGAAAACTGGGGAAAATATTAACATCAACCGGTTTGTCCGGTTTCAATTAGGGACCTAATCGGCTTCGCGAATCAGGGAAGACGCACCGCTTACCATACTGCATGCAAACTTTAGAATATAAGCGAGTCCTCCTGAAATTAAGCGGGGAGGCGTTGATGGGAAAGCAAGGGCTCGGTATTGATCCTGACGTTGTTGATAGCGTTGCGTTGGAGATAAAAGAGGTGAGGAGTCTCGGTGTCCAAATCGGGCTGGTTATCGGAGGGGGAAATATTTTTAGAGGGTTGTCTGCCAGTGCACGAGGGATGGATCGGGTGTCGGCTGATTATATGGGGATGTTGGCAACGGTCATTAATGCATTGGCGTTGCAGGATTTTCTGGAACGAAATGAGGTTGTTACTCGTGTCCTGAGTGCAATTAAGATGGAGGAGTTGGCCGAGCCCTTCATCCGCAGGCGCGCGATTCGCCATCTGGAAAAGGGACGAGTCATCATATTAGCAGCCGGTACCGGCAATCCTTATTTCACGACGGATACCGCCGCAGCTTTGCGAGCGGTAGAGATCGAGGCCGATGTCATCATGAAGGGCACGAAGGTTGACGGTGTGTACGATTCTGATCCTGAGACAAACAAAGACGCAAAAAAGTTCAATCACCTGGGTTACTTGGATGTCGTGAGACGTCGTCTGAAGGTTATGGATTCAACTGCCGTGACGTTATGCATGGACAACAATTTACCGATCGTCGTGTTTAATCTAACTAAGCGGGGATACCTGAAGCGTGTTCTTCTCGGGGAGCCCTTAGGAACCAAAATTTCTGGTGCATAGCTATGAATATTAAAGAGATTCAAAAAGACGCTGACGTTCGCATGAGAAAAGCCGTTGATAACACCCGCAGCGAGTTGTCAAAGATTCGAACCGGGAAAGCTTCACCGGCGCTTCTGGATACGATTAGAGTATCCTACTACGGCTCCATGGTGCCGCTTAAGCAAGTCGCGGGCATCAATACACCGGAACCAAGGTTGATTACGATTCAGCCATGGGAAAAAAATATGATCGGCGAAATTGAAAAGGCGATTTTGAAATCAGATTTAGGCTTGAATCCCGCAAACGATGGTACGCTCATTCGTTTGCCCATTCCTCAGCTCACTGAGGAACGTCGTAAGGACCTTGTGCGTTTGTGTCATAAACTTGCAGAAGAAGGTAGGATCGCCATCAGAAATGTCCGCAGAGATGCCAACGACAAGCTAAAGAAGCTCGAGAAAAACAATGATATCTCCGAAGATCAGTTTCACACCGCTACGGACGAAGTTCAAAAAATCACCGACACGTATACTGCCGAAGTCGATGAGCTTCTCAAAAAGAAAGAAGAAGAGATAATGGAAGTTTAACTCTTTCTCAAATTTGCGATAACAAACTATGTTGTAAAACCATGCCGTTACGTTGATGTTGGTGACGGCTTTTTTGTTTGGATAGTTTCATGATTAGAAGATGGCTTATTCTGATCTGTCTTTTCATCCCCGTTCAAAACTGTACTCTGTATGCCGGTGACAATGGTGACAATGATAAGGAAAAATACGTTGTAAGTTTTTTATTTGCTTTTCCGGAAAAACCTATCCGAGATCTACCTTTGTCCGCACCTCAAGCGCTTGCCATTGATCAGGAGGGTCACGTTTTCGTTGTGGATACCGGGAACAGTCGGTTGCTCAAATTTGATAAACAAGGCAATTTTGTGAATGCCATTGGTAGCTTTGGATGGGAACGCGAACAGTTCGATCGCCCAACAGACATTACGGCGAAAACCGGGTTGGATCTTTTCGTCGCGGATTTCAACAACGAGAGGATCGAACGTTATGATTTGAAGCTAAACTATCTCTCCACATTTCGTTCCGAGGAAACCGTGCAAAACTCTCTGCGATTTGGCTTTCCATCAGGGGTGGACATTTCAAGACACGGTGAGTTATTTATTTGCGACAACGAAAACGACCGGATCTTGAAATTGAATACAACGGGCAGTCCGGATCTGAGTTTTGGGGACTTCAATTGGGGAGATGGTCAATTGGAGCATCCTGTAAGGGTTGAGGTTAGTAGAAAGGATCAAGTCTACGTTTCCGATCAAGGCTTGAATCAAATTTTCGTATTCGACTATTACGGCAATTATATTTCCCGTTTCGGGCAGGAAATATTGAACAATCCAACCGGTCTAAACTGGTCGATAGACAATAGACTTTATGTTGCGGATTCCGGAAATCAGAGAGTCGTGGCGTTCAATGCCAGGCACTTACCGATTCATATGTGGGGGCAAGAGGGGGACAAATTCGGTGCTTTTAGCAATCCCGTAGACGTCGCAACCTTTGACAACCAAGTCTACGTGTTGGATTCGTCTAACAATCGCATTCAAGTGTTTAAGTTGGGAAAAAGAGAGAACCATAAATAGTGTATGACGGAAATATGACGGAAAATTTGACCGTGCCTGTCATTCCGGTATTGTGTTAAGCTTGTCCCTGCGAAGGCAGGGGCCGGAATCTCCTTGGGTTAGCCAGAAGAATCCCGATTAAAGCGTTCGGGAATGACAGTTTCAGGCCGTTTCGGTTAGACACTATCTAAATAGTATAGGAGGGATGCCATAATTCATTGATACAAAGTTTTAGCCGGAGAAGCTTACCACCTGGCAAGAATCAGGGTGCGAATCTTCTCAATTCATTGACCAATTAAATAATTGTCCCGTTGCCGTAGATGGCTTTGTATCAATTAAACGCCCGGATCGCTTACTTCATTTCTGGTATAAGCGTGATTTTCTTGCTTAGCCCAATCCATTTGTCATCCCAAGGGGCCAAACAATCCTCAAGCTCCCTGTCCTTATTTCAGAGAGAAATTACTTTTAAGGCCGATAGTTCAAATTTGAGTTATGGCGTTGAAGACAGCCTCATCATTCCAAAATCGGATTCTGTCTGGGTCGATTCCGTCTTGCTTGTAAGAGAGCATGATTACTCGATTGATTACATGAGCGCTAAGATCACGTTCAAGCAGCATCTGGACACGGATGTCTGGATCAGGATTAAGTATAAGAAGTTCCCGTTTTCTCTAAGAAGAACCTATTCTCATAGACAACCCATTGTTGATGACCGTGACAAGGCTGATAATGGAACGACAAACGCATCGCCCAAGACATCCACTCAGCCGAAACCTGTCAATACACCTACATTTGCATCTCGCTTGAGAAATAGCGGCAGCATTACTCGCGGCATTACGGTTGGGTCCAATCAAGGTTTACAGGTGGACTCCGGCCTTCGGATGCAAATTTCCGGGAAATTAACTGAGGATGTGGAGGTGATCGCATCGTTGACCGATCGAAATACACCCATTCAGCCGGAAGGGAATACGCAAACCCTACAAGAGATTGACAAAGTTTTCGTGCAGCTTAAAGCCCCCAATACACGTGTGACTCTGGGCGACTACAATTTGAACTTCGACGGTGCGGAATTCACTCGCTACAGCCGAAAATTGGAAGGTGCGATGGCAAAGGCACACTTCGGTGAAATGGGGGTGACGGTTTCTGGCGCTGTTTCAAGAGGCCGCTTCACCACGAACGAATTCTTAGGCCAAGAGGGCAAGCAAGGACCGTATCAGCTCAGAGGCCCCGAAGGTCAGATTAACATTATTGTGCTGGCGGGGACCGAACGAGTCTGGGTGGATGGCGAATTGATGACACGGGGCGAAAACAATGACTATGTGATTGAATATGGTAACGGCCAGGTCACTTTTTCGCGAAATCGTTTGATCACTGCAGATTCGCGCATCACAGTTGATTTCCAGTTTTCGGATGAAAGTTTTCAGAGAAATCTATGGGGCGCTCAAGCCAAATCAAATTTCTTAAATGAGAAAGTCAGTCTGACCACCACGTTCATCCGTGAAAGCGATGATAAAGACGACCCGCTAAGCATGGAACTCAGTGATGATTTTATCAGAAGCCTTGAGGAGGCCGGAGACAGCTTGGCAGTGGTACCCGGAGATTCGTTCGTTGGCGAGGGCAACGGAGAGTACATCAAAGATCAAAACGACAGATTCGCTTATGTAGGGCCCGAGTCGGGTGATTACAAAGTGAGGTTTTCTTTTGTGGGGGAGAATAACGGGGATTATCGAAACATCGGCCTTGGACGTTTCGAGTATGTGGGTGACAAACAAGGAAATTACCAGCCATTCATTATCCTCCCCCAGGCACAGAGCCACGATGTTATGGGGGTAAATCTGAACGTGTCTCCCGCCAAATCTCTTAAAATTGACGGAGAAATGGCGTTTACACAATTTGATCGCAACCTTTATTCTCCCAGGGATGACGATGACAATCAGGGTACGGCTTATTCCATTAATCTGAATTTCGACCCAAAGAAATTGTCCATTTCCGGGATGAGCCTGGGCGATTTTGAGTTCCGAGGGAAACTCAGACGGAAAAGTGCGAGTTTCCGGGACATTGATCGAACCACCCAGGTGGAGTTCAACCGGAAATGGAATATCTCGAATGCGCAGTCGCCCGAGGAGAGTATCGGGGAATTTCGGGGTTCATACTCGCCTTTGTCGGGATTATCCTTTGAGGGCGGCCTGGGAATGCTCTCCAAATCAGACGTTTTCAAATCAAACCGGTGGGAATTTAGATCTATCTTAGACAAAAAGAGCCTGCCAAAAATCGAGTATTTTATCGAGTCCATTGACAGGGATAACCGAGTTCTGAAAGACGAAAGTAGCTGGCTCAGACAGCGCGGTCGTTTCACGTTGGACTTGAAAACCGTCAAGCCGATCTTTGACTATGAGGGCGAAATACGAGAAGATAGCAGAGAAGACAGTGTTTCAGCCGGATTCCGTTTTGATTCCTTCACAGGAGGGCTGGAAGTGAATCCCTGGAAATCCATGAGTGCGAGCTTCAGGTACAATTACAGAGACGACAAAGATAGGTCTGAGGATGTGTTTGTACCGAAATCTGTCGCAAAAACGCAAAGCTTCAACTGGTCGTTAAGAAACTGGCATGCCATTTCTGCAACCGCCACTTACACACATCGCGCGCGCGAGTTTGCGGATGCCACAGTTCAGGATACGAGGACCGACCTCGCCGATTTCAGGCTTGGCTATTCGCCACGAAAGATAGGCGTGCGAGGCAATGTGTACTATCAGATTTCGAACACACAGGTGGCACGACAAGAGGAAGTCTTCCGCGAGGTGGAAGAAGGCGAGGGCAATTTCCGCTTTAATGAAGAGCTTGGTGAATTCGAGCCGGATCCTTTCGGAGATTTTATTCGGCAGGTGATTGCCACCAGAGATTTTGTCCCGGTGGTTGAATTAAGGATGCGAACGGATCTCAGGATTACGCCTGAGAGGTTTTTCAACGGCTCCGGAAACAAGATGAAAGAAAAAGGTTTTGTGGAGAAGATATTGAGCCCGCTATCATCGGAAACGTTCCTAAGAATCGATGAGAGAACCACCGAACAAGATGTGGCAAAGATTTATCTTCTGAACCTGCGCCGGTTTCAGCAAGATTCGACCACTATTTTCGGAAGCATCGAATTGCGGCAGGATGTGCACCTTTGGGAGAACAGCCGAGAATTTTCGTTGCGTTATCGCTATCGAAATCGAACCGAGAAGAACAACCAGTTGATTAACGGTGGTCAGGATCGAAGATTACGTGAACATCAACTGCGAACGTTAAAAAGGTTCTCGAAATTTATAACGACACAGATAGAATTCACACACTCTGAGGAAGACCGCCTATTCCGAGCTGCGGGTCGGGAAGATCGAAAAGTAAGGTCAAATGAACTTGAAGTAGATTTTGCATATCGACCGGAAAGACGTCTTGAGTTCGGCCTTAAGAGTACGGCAAGTCTAAACCGGGACATCGTTACCAATCCGGTCACGGAGGCCAACCTGATCTCATTTACACCTCGATCGAATTATTCATTGAGCCAGCAAGGCAGATTCCGCGGGGAGATTAGCTGGACCAGAGTCTCTGTGTCGCCAGAGAACCAACTCATCCCTTTCGAACTGACAAATGGGAATCGCGCAGGCACGACTCTGCGCTGGAATTTCGGTTTTGATTATCGTTTGACGAACAACGTGCAGGCTTCATTGAGCTATTTTGGACGCAATGCACCGGACCGACCGGATACACAGCATTTTGCTAAAGTGGAGATGCGAGCGTTTTTCTAAAAAAATCAGATCGTCGGGTATGTCATTAAAAATGAAATTTCTGTTTTTGGGGTGCGCACTCCTCTGTATGGTACGCCCTCAGGACCTTTGGGCTCAAAATGGTCACTCCCGACAATTCCGTCTCAACGAAATCAAAGTATTCGGTAACGAAAGATTCGATGAAAGCGAAATTGGCAGGTGGTTCAATTTCAAAAACGGGGATGCCATTTCCAAAGATATCTTGCGTCAGCGCAGTGTGCAGGTGTTAGAGCGAATGAAAGAGCGCGGCTATTATTTTGCTAGCATCGATTCCATCGTCTATCGCTATCTGAAAGACTCGAGCCAAGCCGACTTACATGTGCATGTAGACGAGGGGGAGGTGACGCGAGTGGATGTGGTAAGCATTGAAGGATTGCCCAATGCGGATCGGGATCTCTCCAGAGACCTGCGCACAAAACCTGGCGATGTTTTCGATCAAGCTCTATTGCAGGCAGATATAAAATACATCATTGATTATTTTGAACAAAAAGGCTATCCTTATTGCAAAATCGAGATTTCTGAGCTTCGTATGCTCGAAGACGGCCAGGCAGATCAGGGGAACTTACATGTTGCTTTGGAAGTTGATCCCGGTCCGAAGGTAACCATTGGCGAGATCGAGATTCAAGGCAATGAAGAGACGAAGAATTATGTCATCATTCGAGAGGCCGGTCTGACAGCCGGGGAAGTTTACGATCAGCACAAGATCGATAAGGTGGTGCCAAAACTCATGAAACTGGGATATTTCAAATGGGTGAATCCGCCGAAGTTGCGCTGGCTTGGAAATGGGTTGGGAAAATTGATCATTGAATTGGCAGAAGGCAACAATAATCGCTTCGATGGTGTGATTGGCTACAACCCTCCCGAAGCCAACCGCAGGGGATTTGTCACCGGTCTCGTCGACATCTCTTTCAGAAATCTGCTTGGAACCGGAAGACAGATCGAAGTTCACTGGGAGCGACGATCCGAACAAACTCAGGAGCTACAATTTCGATATGTTGAACCCTGGGTGGCGGGTTTTCCGATTCACGTCGGAATCTCTTTCGAACAGCTCATTCAAGACACCAGTTATGTTCAGAGGGATCTGGGCTTGGATTTTCGGTGGCGGTTTAACGAAAATCTCGCGTTCATTTCAGAAGTTTCGAAACGAGACGTGTCGCCGGACTCGCTTGGAAGGCTGAAGTTTGGTATTCCAAGAAGCAGTTCCATTAATCTAGCTGTCGGGCTCGATTTTAATACAGTAGACTATTTGCGTAATCCAACCAAAGGCGTCCATTATCAGACGTCTTTTGAATGGGGACGAAAAGATATTGATCCGATTTCGGATACAGACTTACCCGAGGAGACAGATTCTTTTAATCAAAGAAGGCTTTCAATTGATTTCGAGACGTATGTTTCACCGTTTCGGTGGCAGGTTTTTGCCATTGGGGTTCATGGTAGACGCATCACCAGCGATGAAGCTATCGTGCCGATTACGGAGCAGTACCGCTTCGGTGGCACACGCACATTAAGAGGCTATCGAGAGGAACAATTTCGCGGTTCCCGCATTGCTTGGGCGAATGTTGAATATCGCTACCTGTTGAATCGTGATTCAAGGTTGTTTGTATTCTTGGATGCCGGATATTTCTTCCGCGAAGAATTGCTTGAGGAGACCCCCACAGAGATTGAAGACGCAAAGTTTGGATTCGGTTTCGGGCTAAGACTTGACACAAAACTCGGATATTTTGGCATCGATTATGGTCTTGGGGAGGGTGACGGTTTATCAAACGGCAAAGTTCACATTGGACTGACCAATGCGTTCTAAGATTCAGGGATATTTTGCCATCCTGCGTCCGATAAATGTGGCTCTGGGAATGGCCTCCATTTTCATTGGCGCCATAGTTGGTGGTGACGTTTCCGCAATCGAAAGATTAGGCTTTGCCTGTTTTTCCGGCGCGTTGATCATGGCAGGTGGCAATGTCATCAACGATTATTTCGACATCGAGATCGACCGCATTAATAGACCGCTCAGACCCATCCCCTCAAATCAGGTTGATCTTGAAGATGCGTTAAGATTTTCAATAATTTTGTTTGCTTTGGGCGTTTTTCTTAGTATATTAATTAACGTGTTAACTCTTGCGATCGCTGTATTTGCGTCCCTGGGGTTAGTTTATTACAGCAGTAAATTAAAGCGTACGATTCTGTTAGGTAATATCGCGGTTAGCTTTTTTGCCGCGTTAGCGTTTGTTTACGGAGGGGTCGCGGTTGGACATTGGAAGGCCGCTTTGATCCCCGCCGCTTTAGCATTTTTGTTCCATTTGGGTCGTGAGATTGTGAAAGACGTTGAAGATCAGGCCGGAGATAAATCTCAATTGGCTCAAACATTGTCCGTACGTTTTGGACAAAAGACTTCGTTTATTACTGCAACCATCGTGTTTACGTTCTTGTTGATATTTACCTTCATTCCATATTCCCTGGATATTTATGGTGTTGCGTATCTTTGGACCGTATTGATTGGTGTGGATTTGGTTGTCCTGGGAAGTCTTATCTATATGTGGACAAGTCCGTTTCCCCGATCATTACGTCGAATTTCTACCATACTCAAGGCGGACATGCTGGTTGGGTTGATGGCTATCCTGATAGGGGCAACAAACTAAGCTTTTGTGAATGAGGTTCTTTTCATCAAGCTTAAGCGGATATTTGAACGTTGCGAGCATTGGTTCAGAGGGTTTCTAAGGGTTCGGTTACGGTAGACGGAGAGACGATTGGCCGGATTGACAAGGGTTTGGTGATTCTGCTGGGTGTCCGACATGAAGACACAGAGGCAGAGGCCAAACATTTAGCCGAAAAATGTGCGAATCTCCGAATTTTTTCCGATGAAAACGATAATTTGCATCTTTCTTGTTTGGATGTTGGTGGTGAAGTGCTGGCTGTTTCGCAATTTACGCTTTATGCTGACACGCGTAAAGGACGACGTCCAAGCTTCATTCAGGCTGCCTCGCCTGAAATTTCCGAGCCTTTGTACAAGAAGTTCATATCCTATTTGAAAGAGATGGGTATTCGGGTTGAAGAAGGCGTCTTTGGCGCAGTGATGCAAGTCGAGATTTTGAATGACGGCCCCGTGACGATTCTCGTTGAAAGTAAATAGGTGTCGAAGTTTCTGTGTTAGAATTAAATGGTAAAAAATTGATTTTGGCTTCGTCATCACCAAGGCGTGCACAGCTGCTGAAGCTGCTAGGCCTGGATTTTGAAGTGATCGAGAGTAACTTCGATGAAGAGAACGACGCCTACACCATCCCGGAAGTCCATGTTTTGGAACTGGCTCATAAGAAAGCCTCCAAAGTTGCCGAAGACATTAAAGACGGTCTGATTGTGGGAGCAGATACCATCGTCGTGCTGGAAGACCAGATGTTGGGCAAGCCGACGAATAAGGATCAGGCGAAAAGAATGCTGCAAACACTGAGCGGGAAACCTCATTTAGTCTATACCGGCTTTGCGATTATCGATTCTGCGTCTGGAAAAGCTGTGAGCCACTTTGAGAAAACGGAGGTGTTTTTTCGGGAGCTTTCGGAGTCTGAAATCGACCGATATGTAGAAACGGATAATCCTATGGATAAGGCAGGTGCATATGGCATTCAGGATCAAAGTGCGATCTTTGTCACAAAAGTGGATGGGTGCTTTTATAATGTTGTCGGTTTTCCCGTGACCAAGTTTTACATTGCCTTGCAGGCTTTTTTAAATATGAGTTTGGGAATAAACTCAAATTAAGAGGACGGGTGACAAAATGGAGAACATTGGAAAGAAATTGAGAGAGGCACGCGAACAACGGCATAAAAGCTACGAAGGAATTCATCGGCAAACAAGAATTCCTGTTCATCACTTGAAGCAATTGGAAAACAACGAATTTACCTTCTTACCAGAAACGTATGTCAAATCATTTTTGAAGAACTATGCCGAGGCAATCGGATTAAATCCGGATGAAATCCTAGGGTATTATCTAGCAAAGCAAGAAAAAGTCCGACGAATCAAAGAAGCGCAGGAACGGATGGCTGAGCTAAGTAAAAAACCCAGAGTTCGAAATCAAGTTTTGGAGTGGGCTTTAGGAATCGGGGCGGTTCTCTTGCTTGCAAGTCTCATATTTGTGTACATTCAGTATCGTTCACACATTTATGCCAAGCCTACGGATCATTTCAACGATACGACGAATCGTCGCAGTGCGGTGCTGGCGATACATGAAACAAAATATACAGCGACGGAGAGCGGCGTTTTTCCTCTCGAAGTTCAGATTACTGCCACCGACAAGGTTTGGGTAAAACTGATCATTGATGATGACAAAGTGAGAAAATACACCTTGTCCTCCGGACAAGAGTTAATCGGCAATGCCGAAGACAAGTTCGAGGTTGTGGTTGAAAATGCCAGCAAAATCCGCTGCAAGTTTAGGGGGAAAGAATTGACAAATATCGGCAAGTCGGGGGAAAAGGTACATCTTTCCTTCAAGCAGAACGGACTTGTCGAAAAAAAGAGAGTAGGGGAAAATCTGCAGCCATCATCATAATAGGTTTGGCTCGTTTTGTTCATCTAATTTTTGAATACGCCTATCAATCCTCAATGCCAAACACGGGTCCAGACTCAATTAAAGACATCTATTTTATTGCAATCTGCGGCACAGGCATGACCGCCTTAGCCGGAATGCTAAAATCTCAGGGTTACGAAGTCCGGGGTTCCGATGAGAATGTGTATCCGCCCATGAGCACATTTCTGGCGGATCTTGGCATTCTCGTACACAATGGGTTTAGCGAGGATCATCTTGAACCTGCTCCGGACTTAGTCGTTATTGGCAACTCGATGTCCCGGGGCAACCCCGAGGTGGAAGCGGTTTTGGAACGGAAAATCAATTATACGTCCTTGCCTTTGGCACTTAAAGAGTTCTTCATTCGGAGTCAATATTCATGCGTGGTGGCCGGAACTCATGGCAAGACCACGACCGCTTCGTTGCTTGCCTGGATTCTGGAGAAATCCGGCAAGGATCCGGGATTTTTTATCGGGGGCATTCCGGAAAACTTCGGGCAGGGTTTTAAGTTAGGCAAGGGCGAAATTTTTGTCTCTGAGGGCGATGAGTACGATTCCGCTTTTTTTGACAAAGGTTCAAAATTTTTGCATTATATGCCAGACCTGGTCATTTTGAATAACATTGAATATGATCACGTTGATATTTTCAAAAGCATGGACGATGTCAAAACCACTTTCAGCAGGTTAATTAATCTGATTCCCCGAAATGGTGTCCTTATCGTCAATTGGGATGACCCGGTTGTGAGGGAATTGAGTACGAAGGCATTTTCAAAGGTTGTTGGTTTTGGCCTGAACGAGGAGGCGCATTGGCACGCTTCAAACATTGAAATGACGGAGAATCGAACAGAATTTGATGTTTACCATAAAGGTGAGTTCTTCGGTCGCTTTTCAATCCCTTTGTACGGAACCCACATGGTCCAAAACTGTCTGGGTGTGATTGCAGGAAGCACGGCGCTGGGCATATCTGAGAAAGAAATCATGGATGGCCTGACTTCTTTCAAAAATGTGCGGCGGCGATTGCAATTCATTGGAGAGGCCAATAATATTAAGGTGTTCGATGATTTTGCACACCATCCTACGGAGGTCAAGGCAACGTTAACGGGATTGAAATCCAGGTTCCCGGGTAGACGCTTTTGGGCAATCTTCGAACCTCGCACGGCGACAAGTAAACGAAAGCTGTATGAGGAAGCATACACAAATGGTTTTGAAATTGCCGACCGCGTGATCTTGACTCCGCCGCACAAGCCTGAGAAAGTACCCGCACACGAGAGACTTTCGGTAGAAAGAATCTCTTCAACGCTTCGAGACAGGGACAAACCAAACTGGATTTTTTCCCCGAATTCCGACATGCTTGATTTCTTAAAAGAAAATTTGGAGGCCAATGATGTGGTTTTGTTTATGAGCAACGGGGATTTCAATCAGATTCCACGAAAACTGATAAACGTTCTATAAATAGCAGGGATCATTATGGACAGAGAAAAGAAAAGACATCATCCCAAAAGAAGTTTTAGAAGGAGACCCCCTAATAATAATATTCGAAAGATCATTTCGGATATTGAAGGGAAGTTGCAGGATTCGATCAAACCGGAAAAAGTAAACGGTTTGAATTCCTTTGAAAGGAAACTTGTTCACAGACATTTTGACCATAACAAAGATTTCGAGACCCGCACGTACCGAAACGGAGACAGTTTTACTCTCTATGTGTACCCGGTTGGAAATCTTGAACGATATGCAAAAGAAAAAGCTCAAGAGTGTTTGGATACCGGAACGGATGTTGAGCTTCCGCCCATGGGAAGTTACGAACGTTACATCGTACACAATGCATTGAAGGAGATCCCTGGCGTAGAATCCACAAGCCAAGGGGAAGGTCGTGAGCGTCAGGTTCAAATAGTCTCAAAGAAATTTGGACGCGGCTTGAAAAAGATTGCCAAGAAGATCAAGCTGTTTTAGCCATAGCTTGACGAAATCTTCCAAATATCGCTGTTGCGAACTCTTCGGTGGGGAGAGTCCATCTGCC
>JAABYK010000679.1 GCA_011775825.1 Candidatus Zhuqueibacterota bacterium
TCGCAATCGCCGCAGTCATTGCAAAAATCGGCAAGATTGGCAATTTGGTTTTTCTTGTTCAATACGAAACGCCCCGCTTTGACAGGTTCGAATTCTCCGTTTCTGATACGATAATTGGTTATCGCTACATCCGCCGTGCCCGTTGGAATCGAAAAGTTGGCGGCGTTCGGACACACGGGCAAACATTTGTTGCACGTGATGCAATCAAACAGCTCCAGGTGGCTGTCGATCTTAGGAGGTGCTTTCCGGTTCGCGTCCTGATGATAACGCGAATGGTTAACCAACGCCGGAACGATGCGCTTCGAATTGGCGACGCCCGCACGATGCACATCCGTTTCATTTGATTGGGAGAGGATAAAATCGTGAATTGACGTGCAACCCTCGGCTTCCATGACATTTTTCAACCGACGCAGATAATCGAACAAGCGGGTGTAGCCGCCTTCTTTCAGCAAGTCCGTACAGGTGGTGATGGGCCTCATGTTGCACAGCACCGTATCCGCAAAATTATGCTTGGTAATGCCGGCCGAAAACGAAATGTGGAAGTCGTCGCCCATAGCCGTTCGGAATTGGTGCATGGCGTTCATGGCCAGCACATGCAGAGGCGCGCCGGAGAGATACATGACCTCATCGCTGAAAATATCTTGATTGTTTTTGACCACCAGGGTGTTGGTGAACTTGGCACCAACGTTCACATTGTATTTTTCAGCGAATGTTTCAAGCCGTTTCATGATGGCCACGGCGTCCTCGAAAGAAACATCGTGGTCAAATGCCTTGGGATCGAGGACAATATCCTTGTAGCCCAAATCCTCATGCAATGTTTTCTCAACAAATTCATATCCCAAAATGGTTGGGTTCATTTTCACGATGACATGGAATCCGTGTTCGCGGATCAGGTGCTTGACAATGGACCCGATCTCGTCGCCGGGGCACCCGTGAAACGTAGAAAGCGTCACCGAATTGGAAATCTCAGGATCAATTTTAATATTTTTGTAGCGAGCGAATTTTGGCGGCAAAGTGTCCAAAATGCGCTGAATGGCAGCTTCGGCATGCTTGAATTCCGTGAGCCATTTGTGCATGCGCGGCGACTGGACACCCTTGAGATCGTAGCCCACTGAAATGTCAAAAATGGTGTCGTAAAATGGCGAGCCTTGGGGAACGCCCAAAATCTCCATTTCCTCGAGGATTTTGAGCAAAACCCAGGCGCCGACATATTCGTTGAACGAATCCTCCAACCGCAACTCTTGCGACCATTCGACGTTGAATCCAATATTGCGGATATCAATACATGGGCGCGGAATCTCCAATTCATCCAGAATTTGGACGGTCTTGAGCTCCATGATGCGACCACCGCCCAAAAACGCCAGCACGATGTTCTGCACCATCTGGCTGTGCGGACCCGATGCAGGACCCAGAAGCGTGGCAGCCTTTCGGTCATGAAAATCCACTGAGAAATCCACGTCCGGGAATCCCAAATACATTTTCCGTTTGGGATAGCCGTAGATGCTTCCTTTCGCCTTGAATTCGGCGAGGATGCTTTCTAAATGGAGTCCGAGATTGACACCGTAAAGTTCTGCCATTGGTGGGTGAATCCGTTATTCGAAATTCGTAAATCGAAAAATGCAAATCGTATTTTAATGATTTGCGGTAGTCTGTTGTTTTTTGAGAAAGCGAATATATCCGTTCAAAAATTTAACGCCTCGATAACAGTCTTTTTTATACGCCTCAAACTTCTCTTTAGACAAATAATTCTGGTCAACACAAATAATCAAATGATCAATTAATTCGTAAATTGAACCTCGTGCTTGTCGACAAAATTGAATATTTTCTTGAAAATGGTATCTACCATAACCTTCTGCGATGTTGTTTGTCACAGACCGCGACGCTCGAACAATCTGAT
>JAABYK010000553.1 GCA_011775825.1 Candidatus Zhuqueibacterota bacterium
GCTGCTCACAAAGACAGAGGGCAAGCTGGGCAATATGGCCTGGTCACCGGATGGCAAGACGATTGCCTTCCTGGGCGGGGTCGATGGAAGCGATCCTTCTCTGGGAGGACTGTTTGTGGTGCCGGCCTCAGGAGGCGATGCCACCAATCTCATCGCGGGCTATGAAGGCACGCCCGAATGGCTGACCTGGCTGGACAACAACACCATCTCTTTTACCTCCGTTGATGCCACACGCCTGACCTTTAATTCGATTCCTGCAAATGGTGGTGAGATCACCAAACTCCTGCCCGGACACACCGGATTTTCACGCGCATCGTTTTCTGCCGATGGAAACCGTTTTGCCTGCGCGGTCAGCGCCAACGAGCATCCTCCGGAGTTGTACCGGGGCAATCTCAAAAAGGACGAACTGACTCGAGTAACTGTCAGCAATCCGGAACTCGAAGATGTGCAACTCGCCGACCAGGAGGAGATCCGTTGGCAGGCACGCGACGGACTTGAAATCACCGGCTTGCTTATGAAGCCGCTCAACTACGAAGAAGGCCAACGCTATCCGCTGATTGTGCAAATTCACGGCGGCCCGGAATCGGCTTATGTGGACCGCTGGAACACGTACTACAGTCGTTGGACCCAGCTTTTGGCTGCTCGCGGCTACGTTGTGTTCATGCCCAACTACCGCGCCAGCACCGGCCGGGGAGTTGAGTATGCCAAAGCCGATCACAAAGATATGGGTGGCGAGGAGTTTGACGACGTGTTGGATGGCATCGATTGGTTGATCGAGCAAGGCCTGGTGGATAAAGACCGGGTTGGCATCGGTGGCTGGTCTTATGGAGGCTATTTCTCGGCCTGGGCCGCAACCAAACACAGTCAGCATTTCAAGGCCGCGGTCATGGGCGCCGGCATCAGCAACTGGCACTCATTCATGGGCACGACCGATATCCCCTACGAAGAGGCGTACGTGCATTGGGATACCTGGTGCTATGATGAGCAAGAGTTGTGTTGGGATCGCTCGCCAGTCGCTCACATCAACAACGCCAACACGCCGACATTGATCGTCCACGGGAAGGAAGACACGCGCGTGCCGGTGGGACAGGGCTGGGAAATGTACACGGCATTATCGGTGAAAAACATTCCGACGAAATTTGTCATCTATCCACGAGAACCCCACGGCTTACGCGAACGTGCGCATCAGTTGGACGTCATCCAACGCTCGTTGCAGTGGTTCGATCGTTATGTGAAGGAGGCCATGGGCACGAATTGACGTTCATTCACAGGCGGAGGTACTGACCTCCGCCTGTGGAATCTTACTGAACCAAGACCAAGACTCAAAACTGACATGCAGCCGAAAAGCTGGAAAAACGTTAAGGAGGATCAAAAATGGCAGCCAAACCCATTCCGGACGGCTTTCACACCGTCACACCTTACTTGATCGTACCCGGCCTTGCTAAACTCATCGACTTTGTGAAACAGGCCTTCGATGCGGAAGAAAACCATCGCTCCACACGTCCTGACGGGACCGTCATGCATGCCCAGGTCAAAATTGGCGACTCGTTCGTGATGATGGGTGAACCGATGGGCGAGTTCCAACCCATGCCGGCCTCGATTTACCTGTACGTAGAGGACACAGACGCCACTTACCAACGCGCCCTCGAGGCTGGCGCCACCTCCATCATGGAGCCGGCAGACCAGTTCTATGGCGACCGCAACGCGGGGGTGAAGGACCCGTTCGGCAATCTGTGGTGGATTGGGACACACATAGAGGATGTCTCTCCCGAGGAGATAGAAAAACGAGCGAAAGCTGCCATGCGGGAGCACGCAGGCTAAATTTAGTTAGGCTACCGGCGATTAACCACCAAAGTTAGCGACAACTTTACATTCAAAAAGGCCCGGAAGGAGAACAGAATGGCACTAAATGAAACCCTGCTACCTGAGTTTGATCATGAAATGGCAAATACCAGAAAGACCCTCGAGCGTGTACCGGATGAAAAACTGGACTGGAAGCCTCACAAGAAATCGTGGTCACTACGAGAGCTAGCAACCCACATTGCCAACTTGCCGAGCTGGACCCTGCACACCATCAATGAGGATTCCATCGACATTGCGCCATCGGAGGGGCAGTCTCAACAAGTGCCACCGGCGAAATCACGCCAGGAGCTGCTCGAAAGGTTTGACAAGAATGTCGCGGATGCCCGCTCGGCAATTGCTGATACCAGTGACGAGCATTTTCTGAAGTCGTGGACGCTTAAGTCCGGCGGCGAAAGCATGTTCACCATGCCCCGCGTTGCCGTGCTGCGGAGCTTTATCATGAGTCACAGCATTCATCATCGCGCGCAACTCGGGTTGTACTTGCGGCTCAACAACGTTCCGGTTCCGGCAATCTACGGTCCAACCGCTGACGAAGAGTCCATGTAAGCATTCCGAATGAATCCTATTGAAGGCCCGAGAGAACCCAAGATTGATAACGAGAAGCTGAGCACTTGGATTGAACTAATACTCTTCTTGGGTCTGTATTTCGCCGTCAAGTTGGCGCAAGGTTTAGGTGGGCTACCGGCAAACCTGTTTGGGATTCCCTACATCGGGCTGAGTTGGTTTTACTTTCTCTTAAGCTTGCTGATCATTTGGCGCTATCACCGCGGCAACCAGCTTCAAAGCTTAGGTTTGTTGTGGCCCGCAATCTGGCCGACCCTTGCATCGGGCACGCTTGGAGGGCTGCTGGCATTCTTGGCGGACGGAGTCACGACACCGGTGTTTGAAGCTCTTTTCGGACGTACACAGGATTTATCTTCCTTTGCCAATTTACGCGGCAACTTATCGGATTATCTCTGGCTGGTTCCCGTGGCATGGTTGTTCGCCGGCTTTGGCGAAGAGGTGTTTTTTCGCGGATGGCTCATGTCTCGGCTACGCTTATTATTAGGGGAAAGTCGCAGCAAATACGGTCTTGCCTGGGGATTACAGGCGCTCGTATTCGGCCTGGCTCACAGTTACCAGGGGCCAACCGGGATCGCCAGCGTTGCGGTTTACGGACTTGTGTATGGTGGCCTCGTGGTTCGTCAGCAAGGCGGATTATGGGCGGCCATCTGGTGCCACAGCTTAGTAGATACGATTGGCCTCACAGCCATATATACCGGGGCGCTAAATGCGTCGATTCAATGATCTGTCCTTGGGTGAATACTTTCATTCTGGATTCATTTCGGTGCCTTCGGCATCTTTCAGGAAATCCTTTTTTACGCAAGTAACTCGCTGAGTATTACAAACCGATGTTAGTGAAGTCACAAAACAATCAGTTTTAATCCCATAATTCGTAGATGTTCTAAATCTGGGTGTACGGTCGATGGGCTTCTTGCTTAATTGACGTAAATCTTAGAAAACGAGAGATGAAACGTTCCTTTAATCGAACTCAAATTGCAGCATTCCGATTAGCGCGCCATCACCTTGTCGATCAAAGCCAAGCCGCACTGATCCCAATCTGCCAAAACATTTGCGGCTTTCAGGCGCAACTGATGTCTGCGGCAGAAATGGCCATCTGGGCGAGAGCACACCACCTCACTCGCGAGGACATCCATTCCGCATTGTGGAAACGTCGGTTGTTGGTCAAAACATCCTGTATGCGTCAAACCCTGCATTTGATCCCCGCTGCCGATTTTGCAATCTATATAAACGCCCTGAAAAAGAGTCGTCTTGAAGCGCTGATGCGGATCATGTCGAAGTTTGGGATCACTCAAAGAGACGTCGATGCTTTAAATCAATTGATCATGGATGCGCTCAGTGACGGACCGAAAACGCAACGCCAGTTAGGCGAACAAATCAAACCCGCGGTCGGGAACAACCTGCGGACCTGGATGGAGACGGCCTGGGGTATTCAGACATTCAGAGCGGCTCTTGTGGAAGGCTCGATTTGTTACGGCCCGAACCACGGTAAGGGGGCGACCTTTGTCCGAGTTGATCACTGGTTGCCAAAACAGAAAGACGTGACTGAACAGAAAGCCAAACAAATCCTGTTACGTCGATATCTGCGCGCCTACGGTCCTGCCACGGTGCACGATTTTGCAAAATGGGCCGGCTTTCCGATGAAGGAAGCGCGGGCTGTCTGGACCTCACTGGATGAAGAACTGGTTGAAATCATGGTCGAGGATAAGAAAACATTCATTCTTCGTGAAGATCAGGACGAACTTGGAAATAGCCATCTCAAGGGTAAAATTGTGCGGTTGTTGCCCAATTTTGATTCATATTTGCTTGGCCATGCAGACCGAGATCATTTAGTGAGCACACAGTACTACAAACGGGTGTACCGCAACCAGGGCTGGATTTCGCCGGTCATTTTGCTAAACGGGCGAGTCATCGGAACCTGGTCGAACAAACGACGTCCAAATATGCTCTCTTTAGAAATTGAACCATTTGAAACGTTCTCAAAAAATACTCATATTCAGATTGAAGAGGAGGCTACAAGCCTGGCAAATTTTCTGGGAACTTCATGGGAGATCAGTTTCAGCAAATAGCGTTTACGTGAATATCACGCAGTACAAGGTTTTAGGACACAGATGTTCACTGATTTTCTCAGATTTTTGGCTTTGCTGTTTCCAATAAGAATAAAACACTAGAATCTGTGTTAATCAGCGTTAATCTGAGTCCAAAAGAAAAAGTGTCAGGTAGTGTAAAGTTTCAAGCGAATGAGGAGTTCCACAGTTGTCCATAGCTAAATTCTCCGTAAAAAATCCCGTGCTCGTGAACGTCATCATGATCGCTGTGATCGTGCTCGGCACCTACTCCCTCCTGACTTTGCCGCGGGAGTTGACGCCGGACGTCTCTTTTCCGTGGGTCTTCGTTTGGACCGGTGCGCCAGGCTTATCGCCCGAAGACACGGAAAAGCTGATCACCAACGAGATTGAAAAGGAAGTCCGCGACGTGGAAGGCATCGACTTGATTACCTCCATTTCCCGTGAAAACGCGTCCTTTGTCTGGCTGCGCTTCGAAACGCTCTCCGAGGACGAATTTGACAAACGCATGCAAGATGTGCGTTCCGAAGTGGAAAAAGTCGATTTGCCGGAAGCGGCGGAAGAACCGCGCGTACTGGATTTTTCCATCCAGGATCATATCCCGATGGTGAGCGTGGTGCTCAGCGGCGACATTTCCGAAAGGGAGATGAAAGACATCGCCGAAGATCTGAGGGACGATATCCTCGAAATCAAGAATGTGTCCAAATGTCAACTGGCGGGTGTCCGCGACCGTGAAATCTGGGTGGAGGTGGATCCGCAGAAGCTGCAAAGCTACGAGATGGCCATTTCACATGTTATGGATGCCATCCGAGCCAAAAATCTCGACTTGTCTGCCGGCGACATTAAGGTTGGACGTTGGGAATACCGCGTCCGCACAGTGGGTGAAATCGATCGGATTGAGCAAATCAAGAAAGTCATCGTGCGTGCGAATCCCATCGGTCATCATGTGCGCGTGCGAGACATCGCGGAAGTTCGGGACACGTTTGAGGACCCGGAAGTGCTCTCCAGATTTAACGGGGAGCCTTCCGTGACCATGACGGTTTCCAAGAAGAAGCAGGGCAATTCCATTCAGATCATCGACGAATTAAAATTGCTTGTCAAGGAGTACAAGTCGAATCGCTTGCCAGCCAACGCCAATATTGCGGTCATCAACGATTCATCCGTTCAGATTAGAGAGTTTTTGGGCATTCTACAAAACAATGCTATCCTCGGAATGATCCTGGTCGTCGTCGCCCTCTATGTCTTTTTGGGAATTCGAAACGCGATTTTTGCCGCCATCGGGATTCCGGTTACGTTCATGTTCACTTTTATGTTCATGAAGTACACCGGCACCAATCTCAGCGGCAGCTCGTTGTTTGCCCTGGTTCTGGTGTTGGGGATGATCGTGGACGATGCCATTGTGATTATCGAAAACTGTTACCGTTTCATTCAAGAGGGCTACTCCCCGAGAGAGGCGGCGTTGCTGGGGAGCAAGCAGGTGGCCATGCCCGTATTTTCCTCTTCGCTGACCACCGTCGCCGCGTTTCTACCGCTGATGCTCATGGAAGGCGTCATCGGAGAATTTCTCAAAATTGTGCCGATCGTGGTAAGTCTGGCATTGGCTGCTTCCTTGTTTGAAGCGTTTTTTATTCTCCCGTCCCACATTGCTGAGTGGAGCCGCAAAATCCAAAATCGCAATGAAGGGCACATTCGATTTACAAAACTGCGCAGACTCTACTTGCGGTATCTGGTGAAATTTCTGCGCCGCCGTTATCTGGTGTTGGGCATCGCCACGCTCATTATTCTTCTCAGTATTCCGCTCATCTGGGTGGTGGGCATCGACATGTTTGCCAGTGAAGAAATCCCGCGCGTGTTCGTTTTCGTTGATCTGCCTGAGGGAACGAAGTTGGAAATCACGGACCAGGTGATTCAACAAGTGGAGGACGTTGTTTTCCAATTGCCCGAAACGGAACTGGTGAACGTGGTTGCCAATTCCGGTTTGCAGCAGCGAGAGGAGGAATGGTTCTTCAAGCCGTCGGTTGGACAGGTGGTTATGGAATTAACCAACGAGAACCGTCGTGACCGCAGCATCAGCGAGATAATCGCTGCTTTGCGCCCGAAAATCAACGCTGTGCCGGGAATCACATCGCTGGAATTCAAAATCTTCGAAAGTGGGCCGCCGACGGGTCCGCCAGTAGAAATTCGGGTTCGCGGCCCCTATCTCGATGAGCTCCAGAAAGTGGTAGAACTCATTAAAGAAGAGATGAGAAACATGGAGGGTGTATTCGACATCCGTGACGACTTTGTTCCTGGGAAACGCGAGCTACAGATTGTCGTCGATGAGGAAAAAGCGGCGCTACTTGGGCTCACGGTTGCTCAAATTGCCACCAATGTTCACTATGCATTCGAGGGGGGTGTCGCCACAGAAATTCGAGATGGTGACGACGAAATTGATGTGGTCGTAAAATACAAAGAGGAAAGTCGACAGAACAGTTCCGATTTGGAAAATATGAAGATTGCCACACCCCTTGGCTCGCTGGTCACCCTCAAAGATGTAGCGCGCGTGCAGACCAAGCAGGGATATTCCACGATAAAACACGATGAACTCAAACGCTCCATCGCCATCGAAGCCAATGTGGACAATAAGAAAACCTCGGCGCTGAAAGTCAATCAAGAACTTGAGCGCCGGTTTGCCGACATCAGCCGGCGCTATCCGGGTTACGACCTGGTGTTCCGTGGCGAGTTTGAAGAATTCAAAGATGCGTTCAATCAACTCGGTCAGCTTTTTGTCGTCGGTTTAATCCTCATGTACATCATTTTGGCCGGACAGTTCAAGTCATTTTTTCAGCCGCTCATTATTTTCATGGCCATCATTTTCTGCTTTTGGGGCGCCACCTTTGGCCTGCTTTTCATTGGCAGTCCGTTCAACATCAATAATCTTTATGGACTCGTGGCTTTGGCGGGCGTTGCCGTGAACGATTCACTGGTCTTCATCAGTTTTATTAACGATGCCCGCGGGCGCGGCGTGCGGCGGTGGCGCTCGATTTTGGGATCAGGAAAGGTTCGATTGCGCCCTATCCTGTTGACCACCATCACAACGGTAATCGGACTGCTTCCAATGGCCATCGGAATCGGCGGCAAGTCGGACATCTGGAGTCCCCTGGCCAACGTCATGGTTTGGGGATTGAGCATCGGGACCATCCTCACTCTGTTTTTGGTACCGTGCCTCTACGCCATTCTGGGCGACATCAAACGTTTGATTATGGGCAAACGCTTCATGGACGAAAAGGGGCGGATCATGCAAGGAGTTCGAAGGGTACTGGAAAGCGTCCCAGGGAATGGCCGGAACGGCAGCTCTGTTCGCGAGGAGTCGGAGTGAGAGAATGCGTAAGCAATGAAATCGAATTTATTTCAATTTACAAAAATTTTTCCACAGATACATTAAAAATTTGTGCCAATTTCTGCGCTGTTTTGACACTTATTGCTCTGATTCCCCGTTCCATGTTGGAGATATGTTGACGAGGCACACCTCCCAGCATTTCACCAGGCTTTTCTTGAGTCAAGCCATGCATTTCTCTGTAGATTTTCAAATTGATAGCGGGTGTAACTTTGGCTTTTGTTTTTTGGTACCACTCGGTTTCGAAAATATTAACCTTTGCTTTATCAAGCTCTTCGATGAAGGTTACGATTTCGCCATATTCTTCTTTCAATAAAGACAGAAGCCAATCGGGAATATGACCCTTTATGCTAATTTCAATATGGGGCGTCTTCACGACTGCCTGCATAGTATACCTCAATTGTTG
>JAABYK010000465.1 GCA_011775825.1 Candidatus Zhuqueibacterota bacterium
TCATCGCCGGGCAAGCGGCGCAATGGGATGTCCAGGAACATGAGGACGGTTGGCATTTCAAGAAACAGGGCAAAGTTATGGTCGCCATTGCTAAGGCTGCGGGGGCCGCCTCGGTTGAAATCGGCATTGAGGGCGTTGATGGAAGCTGGGATGAATTCAAAACGCGCATCAAAGCCAACGCCGCCCTGAGTCGGGACGGCTACACCACAAGTCGCGGCGACTTCATCGGCGAGAACGACACATACGGCATCGAGCAACCGGGCGACCTGGTGGATGAGTTCCCGTTTCCGCGCATGAAAGTGGTAAACAGCGAAGGCAACGTCCTGGTGGATTATCGGGACGACAAGCTGGTCATGCAAAAGGACGGTCGGCGTAACGTTCTGGATTTCAGCAAATGGCAAGGCCTCGAACCGCCGCCCGTCACACGAGTGCCCGACAAACCCCAAAATCTGAGTGTCGTGGAAATCAAGTAGTGCGAACATCTCGTTCGCGCATATGCTGAGTGTATGAGAAGTATGATCGAAATATCCCTGCGAAACTTGTTTGGGAACACACTTGCCCGGGCAGTTTCACTTCGAACTCTTCAGACGAGACGTTTGAAATCCGATTCGCGCCTCCCAACTTGATTTTTTCGGTCAAACTGTTTACTTTCCGAACAAACCTCCATACGTGATGTTTTAGAAAGAGCGTATGACTTTACATTCTTTTTTGCTTTTTTGAGATAATTTTTAAAAAATACTGTTGCTTTTTTGTAACAGTTTATTATATTAGGTGAACAAATAATCCCCTCTGTTATGCTCAAAATCACTAACAGCATGAACTAAGAATAAGAAATCAAAGATGATGGAGAAAACTCTTCCGGTAAATAAAATAATTTTTGGTGATTGCCAAACAGTTTTGCAAAACTTACCCGACAATTGTGTAGATTTAATTGTGACTTCTCCACCTTATGCTGACAGTAGAAAGAACACCTATGGCGGAATACATCCCGATAATTATGTTGAGTGGTTTCTTCCGAAAACTACTCAATTCTTGAGGGTCTTAAGCGAACTGAAAACCTAACGGAAACGACTTTGCCCCAACCCACTCCTTTTCACTCCAGAACCTCCAAACTCTGCAAAAGCCATGAATGGCGCAACTGGTCGGGTTATCTCGCCGTCAGCACGTACGAGATGACTCACGATCATGAGTACTATGCCATTCGCAACTCCGCCGGCTTGATCGACGTCACCCC
>JAABYK010000666.1:0-1775 GCA_011775825.1 Candidatus Zhuqueibacterota bacterium
TCATCTCTTCATAGGGACAAAAAATGAGACGGCCGACTTGCTGTTTTGACTCTTTTGGCGGCGTGACGGTCAAGGTGAGCACATTCTGTTCCTGGAAGGCCGAAACCGTCCACAGTGAATCATCGATGGGCAGTTTCTGCCGCGTTTCCGTAAAGTCTTTGGCAGAGTGGGGATCCAACTCCGGCTGGGTGGCTTTGACCGGCAACGTTAAGATCAATTCTGCCGAGCCGGGGAAACAGGCTTCTTTGCACACCAACCAACTCGCACGTGCTTTGAGTGGAACAGAGGTGCCCGGCTGCAAAGAAGCAGGCGGTTGCAGTTGCACGAGCAAAAGCACTTGATCGGTATAACCATAAGAAACCAGTGGCGGATTCGCGAAGCGCTCCGGAAACGGCCATCGAATTTCCCCGGCGGAAAAACCGTCTGGCAGGTCCCATTCGATTTTGGTTGGCAGTCCGGCGTCACCGGGGTTGCGCCAGTAGGTATGCCAGCCCGGGGCCATCTGCAATCGCAGGGCCACCCAAAACGGCTGGCCTGGTTGCATCCATTTCACTTCCGAAATCAGCTTGGCTTCCACATACTTTTCGTGATCCGATTGCGCATAAATGCCGATGGGTAAAAGCAAGCAAAGTAAAATACGTAAGAAATTCATCGTTATTAGTTTGGGTTCTAAACAAGCAATTCTAAACGTATTTTTATACGCATTTTCCAAGAATTTTTTCCCGAATCGCTCTTTCAATTTCAAATATCAAACTCATTGCTGTGGAAAATCCATTAATTCGTTGAAATTCGTTGATTGGAAACGATCGGTTGCGTAAGTTAACCTAACCCGGCTAAGCCGGAATCAAAAATTTTACTAAACCTCACAAAGTTTAGTAAAGTTACGTCTTTAAAGCCGGATTCACCCCGGCATCCGCATCCCGAACCGGCTTAAATTGAGCAACCCAATCACCAAATCTATGGAGTCTGATTATGCACACCTACCGATTCGTGATTGTGCTCCTTATTATCTTCCCGATTCTATCTTTCGGACAGCCTGTCTCCGTGCAACGCGATAGCATGATTGTGGAGATGTTGGACGAGCTTTCACATGAACGCATCCAGTCCACAATTGAGAAGTTGGCGAACTTTCACACGCGTCATTCACTCAGCGATACCGTCAGCGAGGAGCGCGGCATCGGTGCTGCACGTAGGTGGATTAAATCGGAACTCGAACGCTATGCCAAGGATTCCCATGGGCGCTTGAACGTGGCTTTCGATGCTTTCGTGGTGGAGCCGGATGAAAGGCGCATTCCCTATCGCGTGAGAATGAAAAATGTGCTGGCAACCCTGCAAGGGACCAACCCACAGGACGATCGAGTCTTCATCGTCAGCGGACATTACGACTCAAGAGTTTCCGATCCTAACGACGCGGAGAGCTATGCCCCGGGCGCCAATGATGATGCCTCGGGAACGGCCGTTGTCATGGAGTTGGCGCGCATCATGAGCAAACGCGCCTTCCCGGCAACCATCCTTTTCGCCGCGGTGGCCGGCGAAGAGCAAGGCCTGTATGGCTCTAAACATTTGGCCCGGCGTGCAAAAGACGAGCAGTGGAATGTGGTGGCGATGATCACCAACGACATTGTGGGCAACTCAAAATCCAGCGGCACCAACTTATTGGACAATATGCATTTGCGTGTGTTTAGCGAGGGGACACCTTCACAGGAATCGGAACGAAAGGCGCGCTTGAGACAGGCCATCGGAGGTGAAAACGACGGCCCTGCCCGTCAATTGGC
>JAABYK010000666.1:1840-3416 GCA_011775825.1 Candidatus Zhuqueibacterota bacterium
CCATTCAGTCAGCTCGGATACACGGCGGTCCGTCTCTCGGAGATGAACGAAAATTATCTGCATCAACATCAGGATGTGCGGGTGGAAAATGGCGTCCAATACGGCGACCTCCCGGAATTTGTCGATTACACATATGTGCAGAAAGTCGCCAGGATCAATTTGGCTGTGCTGGCAAATCTCGCCATGGCACCGGCTTCTCCGGATTCAGTCGGGATTGTGGTTCGCGAACTGACCAACGAAACGACATTGCAGTGGCAAGCGCCTGCCAGAAAAACTCCGGCCGGCTATTATGTGCTCATGCGCCCGACGTCGGCTCCACACTGGCAAGAGAAATTTTATGTGGGAAACGTGACCGAAGCGACGCTGCCATACTCAAAAGACAACTTCATTTTCGCGGTTCAATCCGTAGACGACGAGGGTCATGAAAGCTTGCCGGTGTTCCCGTTTCCGGTTCGGTGAGCATTTGACGCAACTTTTGCGTGGGTACGTTGGGTCCCGATGGGTCGTTTTCGCGATACCTTAAAACCTGGATTGTCATTTCGAACGGATCGAAGTGGAGTGAGAAACCTTGTTTGCCATATGCATCTGTAACAGCTCTGCTTTCCCCTCACTCCAAAATTTTCATTGAGAGGCGCACTTGTAGAAGAAACTTTGCTTTTCAATTGAAAAACATACTCGGCAAACCAAATCTCCAAAAGGGAGGATTCTGATGGTCGAATTCAAGAAGTTGATGTTGCCATTCGTAGTTTTGGCAACGTGCGTGTTGAGCGCAAATTCAGCGGCCGAAGACAGGACCGCTCAAAGAGTGGTTACAAAAGTCCGCGAGTACCGCGCCGAAAACGAACTGGCAATTTTAAACGAATTGTTCGAATTCGTGGCCATTCCGAATGTGGCCTCGGACACGGAAAACATCGAGCGGAATGCAAAGCATCTGGTTGCAATGTTGGAAAAGCGCGGCTTGGCAGCGCAGATTCTTCGGGCCGATGGCGGTAGCCCGGCTGTTTATGGCGAGCTCAACGTACCCGGCGCAGAAAGAACCGTTGTTGTGTACATGCATTATGATGGCCAACCCGTGAACGCGGAGAAGTGGGACTCGGAACCCTGGCAGCCAGTGTTTCGGAAGCCGAAAGGCGCCAAGGAAATCGAGCCGTCAAATCTGCAATCACCTGTCGATCCGGAAGGGCGCATCTACGCCCGGTCGGTCAGCGATGACAAGGCTCCCATCGTTGCCATGTTGACCGCCATCGATGCTCTGCAAGCGGCAGACATTCCGTTATCGGTCAACCTGAAATTTTTCCTCGAAGGGGAAGAAGAGGCCGGTTCGCCCCACTTGGCCGAGATTCTGGAAAAACATAAAGACTTGCTTTCTGCCGACGTTTGGCTTTTTTGCGACGGTCCCGTACATCAGAGGCGACGTCAGCAAGTGGTATTTGGCGTACGAGGTGTCATCGGTTTGAGCATGACCGCGTACGGCGCCGTTCGCCCATTGCACAGCGGCCATTACGGCAACTGGGCACCTAATCCGATCGTGCTGCTGGTGCATCTTCTGGCCAGTATGCGAGACCCGGATGGCAAC
>JAABYK010000227.1:0-5193 GCA_011775825.1 Candidatus Zhuqueibacterota bacterium
TTTAGCTATCATAAACGCGAAGTCTTAAGCGACATTTCTCTGAAGCTTGCGAGAGGTGAATTCTTAGGGATTATCGGACCAAACGGCTCCGGAAAAACCACACTGTTAAAAATTCTCAATGGTATTCTAAAACCGGAAGCAGGTCGGGTTCTGTTCAATGAGCGTGACCTGGGCTCATTCAAACGCAAAGCAATAGCAAAACAGATAGCTCTGGTACCCCAAATTCTGGAATCGACGTTTGACTTTACCGCCGGCGAAGTGGTGCTCATGGGACGTTATGCCCACATGGAAAATTCCCTCTTTGAAGACATGCGTGATTTGGAAGTCGCTCAGGAGGCGATGCAACTTACCGATACTTTGCAGTTTGCCGAACGCCTATTTCAGGAGTTGAGCGGCGGTGAACGTCAGAGGGTTGCCATCGCCAGTGCGTTGGCACAGAATCCGACAGCGCTATTTTTAGATGAACCCACCGCCTCTCTGGATATCAAATATCAGGCACAGATATTTCAGATTCTGAACCGTCTCAATCGTGAAAAAGAGCTGACGATTGTCACCGCCATGCACGATTTGAATCTGGCCGCCCTCTTTTGCCACAAATTGATCATACTGAAGAACGGTCGAATTGTGGCGTGTGGCAAACCGGCCTTGGTCATGAATAAAGTTCTGTTAGAAGAAGTTTACGATACCGAAGTGGAAACGATCAGAGCAGATGAAAACGGACGTGCCTTTGTATTTCCAAAATTTCATATAACTGAATAGTGTTTGTAGAAACCGAAAAGAAACGCTCGGACGTGAGCCTTGATCGTGTTTCAGATGATGTGCATGGTCAGCGATCCCTGAAATTTTGCGCTGATCTGAAGAAAAGATATTTCGTTCTGTTACCCATCTTGATCGTCTTTTTCTTTTGCACATTCTCACTCGCCCCGACCATTGGTTCCGCGAAAATCGACTTGACCCGTGCGTTCGATTTTAGCCTTCGTTTTCGCGAAAATATGGACGCTCAGATCTTTTTCATCGCCAGATTACCGCGTGTCATTTTAGCCGCTTTGACCGGCGCTGCGCTGGCAGTGGCCGGACTGGTGTTTCAGGCGGTTTTGAAAAACCCGTTAGCCACGCCCTACACGTTGGGCATCGCCAGCGGCGCGTCCCTTGGGGCGGTCATTTCCATTCGTGCGGGAATTGTTTTCATGGCATTTGGATTATCTTCTCTCACGCTCTCGGCATTCAGTGGCGCCTTGTTGACGGTATGCTTGATTTATCTTATGTCAAAAAGAAAGGATTACTTACCCACGGCGGTTATGCTGCTGGCAGGCGTCGCTTTGAGTTTTTTGTTTTCAGCGCTCATCCTGTTTGTGCATTATCTTTCAGACTTTACCCAATCTTACCAGATGCTGCGTTGGCTTATGGGTGGGCTGGATATTATCGACTACAAATTGATCGTCAATATTTTGCCAGCAGTTCTTTTAAGCTTAGTCCTGCTAGTTTCAATCGCTAAGGAGCTCAATCTGCTGAGCAGTGGTGAAGAACTGGCAGCGAGTCGTGGGGTGAATGTCGGTCGAACCAAAAAGATCGCCTATTTTGCCGCTTCTTTGATGACTGCGGCGGTTGTCTCTTTGAGTGGGCCCATCGGGTTCATCGGATTGATCATACCGCACATTTTAAGACTTTTGATCGGCGCAGATAACCGGTTGCTGATGCCCGCCGCAATTTTTTTCGGAGCAGGTTTCCTGATCATCTGTGATACCATCGCACGCACTATTATCGCTCCTTTGGAAATTCCAGTCGGTATTATCACGGCAATATTAGGCTGTCCGTTTTTTATCTGGCTGTTGCTGCGAGAAAAAAGGAGAGTGGTTTTTAAATCATGAAAAGACAGACCAAAGGACTCATCATTGTCAATACAGGTAACGGCAAGGGCAAAACTACGGCGGCTTTGGGAGTGGCTTTCAGAGCGTCAGGGAATGGTATGAAAGTGCGCATGATCCAGTTCATCAAAGGGAAGTGGAAAACGGGCGAATTGAAGGCTGCTGAATTTTTCCCGAATTTTAAAATGAGCAACATGGGCAAGGGATTTACCTGGAATTCAAAAAAGCTAGAAGAAGATCTTAAAATGATCCATGAAGCCTGGGACGAATGCGTCCAAGCTATTTTGTCCGGTGAGTTCGATGTGGTTATCATGGACGAAATAAATTATGTTATCGACTACGAGTTTCTGACAGTGGAAGAGGTGCTTGAGGTATTGGCCAAAAAGCCGCCTGAGATGCACGTTATTCTCACAGGTAGAAATGCCCACCCCAGAATTATCGAAGCCGCCGACCTGGTAACCGAAATGAAGTTGGTGAAGCATCCTTACAAGAAGGGCATTCCGGCGCAGCAAGGAATCGAGTTTTGATTATGGAGTGGATTAAGCCCATGCTGAATCCGGACTTGCAGGAAGCCTTCGTCCGCGTTCTGGAGCAATCTAGGATTAAATTTCAGAGTGATGGTTTGGAACCTTTGCTAACCGCAGCGCAAATTTCGGCGGATCAATTGGAGCGAGTGAACGAAGTGCAAGTTAAGCAAAACGATAATTTCTCAACCGTACATGCGACAAAGGTCGTTTTAGTCGGGGTCGTGGTACTGCTGTTGCTGGCTGGAGGATATCGCTCCGGAATAAGGAAAGGAGACAAGTAATGTCGAATGGTATGGCCTTTGATATCTTACATGCTATTGTGACCTGGCTGGAAACGCCGGTGATTTTTTTGCTGCTGGGGGTTGTTGCGTTCACGATCTGGGAAATCGGGGTTTCCTGTGGAGAATATTGGCGTGGCCTGAAAGAGTTTGCCCAACATACGAGTCTAGACCAGATCGAGAAAACAGGCGGCAGAGGATCGAAAAAGCGGATGTCATCGCGCGAATCGGTCCGATGCTTGGTTTGATGGGCACCCTGATTCCTTTGGGACCCGGCATTGCGGGACTTAATCGCGGTGAATTCGATGTGCTGGCGACAGCCGTGATGACGGCATTTGATACGACGGTTTTGGGCTTGTTTGCCGTGGTCGTCGGTTTTGTGCTTGGCAGACTACGCAGGCGATGGTACGACAACCTGCTCGATGAAATGGAGGTGCAAAGTGGCGCGTAGAGAATGGCCAATCTTCACCTTTCGACCATGAATCCGGGGGAACAGAGGCACCGCTGGCAAATTTGCTTGACATTATGCTCGTATTTGCTTGCGGCTTAATTGCGGTGCTTTTTGCCCAAAACAGTGATATGACGGATGCCGCTAGAAAACAGCCGCAGCAGCTGGACGTAGAAATTGAGCGTGAGTCGCCGGAATTGCCCGAAGGCATTCGAAATGAAGGGCAAGGCTTTGAGCCGGTCGGACTGGTGTATTTGGATCCAAAGACCGGCAAGATGTTTTCTCATCGAAGAGAGAAATAAGGACTGACAGAATGGCCAAGCCCCTAACCGTTACGCTGGATTTGGAAAGTGTTCTCATACCTGAAATCTGGCAGGCTGTCGCGGAAGCCACAGGGTTGCCTGACTTAGCAGTTACGACTTGCGACATTGCTGACTACGGTAATCTGATGGCCATGAGAATCACATGTCTACGTGAGAATAAGATCGAGTTGCTTGATATATCACAAACAATTCAGGCAATCGAACCGCTGCCTGGGGCGGCTAAATTTCTCTACTGGTTGAGAGCCCGAACACAGGCAATTATCGTATCCGACACTTTCTACGAGTTTGCCGTACCCTTGATGATGAAACTGGATTACCCAAGCCTTTTTTGCAATTCCTTAATCCTTGACGCGCACGGGTATATTTCAGACTACAGGCTAAGACACAAAGCCGGCAAGCGGAACGCCGTCGAGAACCTGCAAAACATGGGATTTCGCGTTTTTGCTGTAGGGGATTCTTACAATGATTTAGAGATGCTAAACGCGGCTGACTTCGGCGTTTTGTTCCGTCCCGCCAAATCTCTGGTGGCGGAGTGCCCGAAATTTCAGATTTTCAACGAGTATTCTGAACTCAAGAATTGCTTGTCTCAGATACTCTCAGGTGAAAAATGCTAACAGGACACGGGGGCAATCTCAGTGAGATCGCAAGAGAATTCGGCCTGGCGCCGGACAAGATTATCGATTTTAGCTCAAACGTCAATCCGTTCGATTACCCGCCCGAACTTGAGCAATATTTGGCGTCAAATCTCAATGCAATCCGCCGGTTTCCGGAGACAAACAGCCAATACCTTGGTCGGAAACTCAGCGAAATTCATAACTGTGCACCTGAACAAATTCTGGTTGGCAACGGCTCAACCGAAATCATTTATTTGATTCCCCGGGCATTTTCAGCAAAGTGGACTCTGATCGTGGCCCCAACTTATGCTGACTACGCAGATGCGGTTTTATTTGCCGGCGGCCGGGTCGACTATTTTTTTGCCAAAAGACAACAGGCCTTTCAGCCGGATCTTCCGGAACTTGAAAAGCGAATTGACGGGCACGATCTTGTCTTTCTCTGCAACCCCAATAACCCGACGGGGCGGTTGCTGGAGCCTGAACTTTTGAGAAAAGTGATGCGCCGGTTTCCGGCAGTCACCTTTGTCCTCGACGCGACCTATTCTGAATTTGTTGGCGTTCAGACGTCCAGGCAGGCTTTATTTGATTTGGGCAATGTCATTGAGCTGCACTCGCTGGGTAAAATATTTGCGGTCCCTGGCCTGCGTCTCGGTTACTCGATTTGCTCCGGCGAACTAAACCGGCGTATGCTGAAATACAAGGAGCCGTGGACGGTCAACACGCTGGCGCAGCTGGCGGGCGAGTTTCTCCTGCGAAAAAAGTCCTGGGTGACAGAGAGTCGCCGCGCGATCGCAGAGGAAATGGACTTTCTGAGGAAGTCGGTGTCTGAAATCAGCAGCCTGCACCTGTTTGACTCTCAAACGAATTTCTGTCTGTTTGAAATTCTGAATCCTGAAGTTGACGCCACTTTTTTGAAAGACATGCTTTTGCAAAAAAATATGCTGATTCGCGACTGTTCGAATTTTGCGGGTTTAAGTGATCGCTTTTTTAGAATTGCTGTTCAGAAACGCGAAAAAAACCAAATGTTACTCGCCGCGCTGCGTGAAATCTTGGAGGAGAACTGAGTGGCCACCAAAACACTCATGATTCAGGGCACGGGCTCCGGCGTGGGCAAGAGCGTTCTGGTTGCGGGCTTGTG
>JAABYK010000227.1:5198-5532 GCA_011775825.1 Candidatus Zhuqueibacterota bacterium
CCGACGGTCTGGAAATCGGCCGGGCACAGGCTTACCAGGCAGAAGCCGCAGGTCTCGAGCCGGCCATCGAAATGAACCCCGTGCTGCTGAAACCGTCAGGGGACACCAACTCGCAGGTCGTTTTGATGGGCAAACCGATCGGCAATCGCAATGCGAAATCATACTACCGCGAGGATCTCCGGCAGCATGTCCTGGATGCTTTTAGTAAACTGAGCGAGCGGTTTGACGTCATTGTTCTGGAAGGGGCTGGCAGTCCGGCAGAAATCAATTTGCGAGAAAAAGACTTCGTCAACATGTGGATGGCCCAGCAAGCCAAGGCACCGGTTATTATCGT
>JAABYK010000227.1:5581-6717 GCA_011775825.1 Candidatus Zhuqueibacterota bacterium
CCGGGCATCGCCATGTTTGAAGCCATGGTGGGGCGGCCGGTTTTGGGCACCATCCCGTACTTTCGCGACGTTTACGTGGACGAAGAAGATGGTTTGACTCTGCAACCGGAATTCGGAATCACGCCTTCAGAATCCACCGTCGATATTGCGGTGATTGTTTTGCCGCGCATGTCCAATTTTACCGACTTTGTGAGTTTGCAGCACGAAACGGGCGTACATTTAAGATATGCGTATTCCCCCAACGAACTCGGGTGCCCGGACGCTGTGATTATTCCCGGCACAAAAAACACCATCGAGGATTTTCTGTACTTAAGAAGCAAAGGGTGGGTCGAGAAAATTAAGTCGCTGGTGGCAGAGGGAAAGATGCTCGTGGGCATTTGTGGTGGCTTTCAAATGCTGGGAACATCCATTCGCGATCCCCACCATGTTGAATCAAATATCGCCCAGATCGAGGGACTTGGTTTTTTCCAAATAAAAACGGAAATGAGTCACGAAAAAACTACTCGTCAGCGGTCTCTGAATCTTATTGCCAACAATTTTATCAATCAAGAAATCCAGGTCCAGGGTTACCAGATTCACATGGGAGAGACCGTTTTGCAAGAGAGCTATCACGCTTTATTCCGGGAGTCGCCTGCACTCGGCATCATTTCGGAAGACTGTGGTATTTGGGGCACCTATCTCCACGGAATTTTTGATAACGACGACTTTCGTTTGGTGTTTGTGAACCATCTTCGACAGCGTAAAGGGTTGTCGATATTGACGAAAGGTTTGAATTATGCTGAATTCCGACAAAAGCAGTTTAATAAATTGGCTGAAATTCTACACGAAAGCTTGGATTTAAATCGAATTTATGATGTCCTCTTTAAGTGTCTTTAGCGTCCCCATCGCCTTTATCCTCGATTTGATACTGGGCGATCCACACTGGTTTCCGCATCCCGTCAAGGCGATCGGATTCACCATCTTTAAATTAGAATTCATTTTTCGAAAATGGGTTGTAAACGAAACAGTGGCAGGCGGCCTTTTAACTGTTACCGTTGTAGCTTTGACGTATGGGATCACGTGGATCCTGCTTAACCAATTGTTGACGCTGAATGAAACAGTGGGACATGCAGCCAATATCTTCATAATCTACACCA
>JAABYK010000227.1:6809-20803 GCA_011775825.1 Candidatus Zhuqueibacterota bacterium
CCAAAAGACATCATCCGCGGTACTGTGGAAACCATTGCCGAAAACACGGTCGACGGCGTTATTTCACCCATGTTTTTTGCTTTTCTGGGGGGCGCACCCTTCGCTCTAACCTACAAAGTGATCAATACTCTGGATTCCATGATTGGCCACAAAAATGTCCGATACCGTCACTTTGGTAAGTTTGCGGCGCGTCTGGATGATGCGGCCAATTTCATTCCGGCTCGAATGTCTGTCCCTGCTATCGGATTCGCTGCTTTTTTGGTGGGCTTGAATTTTAAACGAACCATTGCAATCACCTTTCGGGATGGCGGTAAGCATCCGAGTCCAAATGCCGGCATTCCGGAGGCAGCGTTCGCGGGTGCGCTTTCAATTCAATTAGGTGGTTTAAACTCTTATCAAGGCGTCGCGTCACCCAAACGTACACTTGGGGATGCTCGACTTCCATTGGAGCTGATTCATATTAAAAAAGCTGAACAACTGATGTTTATGACTTCAATTATCAGTTTGTCGGTATTCTCTGCACTTTTGTTATTAATTGGAAAATTTTTGTAATCAAACGGAGATTTGAACTTGCATGAATTAAAAGATATATTCAAGCATATTTCACCAATCGATTCAAAATACATCAAATTGGCGCAACAACATCTCGATCAGCTCACCAAACCAAAAAGGAGTTTAGGGCGGTTGGAAGACATCGCCTGTCAGGTTGTGGCAATCACGGAAAATCTCAAACCTTCGGTCGACAAGAAAGTCATATTCGTTTTTGCTGCAGATCATGGTATCGCCACCGAAGGGGTCAGTGCCTATCCGCCGGACGTGACAGCTCAAATGGTCCGGAATTTTTTGCGAGGTGGCGCCGGAATTAATGTGCTGGCACGGCATATCGGGGCAGAAGTAAGAGTTATTGATATCGGTGTGGACTATGATTTTGAATCCCTACAAGGACTGCACCCAGGCAAAATACGTAAGGGCACCCGCAATATGTTGAACGGTCCGGCGATGACTCATGAAGAGGCTTTCGCCGCCATTCAGGTTGGATTGGAAGTGGCAAAACTGGCAAAAAAAGAAAACGTCAATGTGGTCGGCGCAGGCGAGATGGGGATCGGAAATACGACTGCCAGCAGTGCTATTTTGTCGGTCGTAATCGATTGTGAGGAGGAGTTAGTGACCGGCTTTGGGGCGGGTTTAACATCAGAGCAAAGGCAGCACAAGGTTGATATCATCAAAAGGGCGATTGAAGTAAATCGGGACCGGCTGACCGATCCCCTATCGGTTCTGGCTGCTCTCGGCGGATTCGAGATCGCCGGTCTGTGTGGCTTCATCCTCGGCTGTGCAAAAGAACGGTTGCCAGTGGCTGTCGATGGATTTATCTCTTCAGTCGCGGCTTTGGTTGCTGTGGAGTTGCATCCTACTGTGAAGGATTATTTATTTTTTTCGCATCTTTCGAACGAGCAGGGTCATACAAGCCTATTAAACCATCTGAATGTCGTGCCTCTTTTGAATCTCGCTATGGGTTTGGGTGAGGGAACCGGCGCAGCGTTGGCGATGCATCTTGTGGAAGGCGCGATTAAACTGTATAATGAGATGGCGACGTTCGATGAAGCGCAGGTTTCAAAAAGACTCGAAACATGAAGAGTTTGGTCCTGGCTTTCCAATTTTTGACCATTTGCCCGTTGCCTCAGGTGCAAGTTGAGCCAAAACATTTCGGTCAATCGATGATGTTTTTTCCGCTGGTTGGCCTCACTTTAGGTGCCTGCCTTTATTCTTTGCATCTGATCGCAAAGAGTTGGCGAACTTTTTTTCCCCTGGAGTTGGAAGCTTTTTTGCTCCTGCTTTTGTTAACCGTTTTAACGCGCGGTCTGCACCTGGAAGGCTTTGCCGATTTTCTAGACGGATTTTTGGGCGGGAGAGACAGGGAACGTATTTTAAGTATCATAAAAGACAGCCGAGCCGGAGTGTTCGCCGTGATCGGGTTGATTTTTCTAATACTCGGGAAGATATTTTTCGTGTATCAAATCTTGCAGCAGGGAAAAGTCCTGGTTGTTTTGGTATTTCCTGTAATCTCTCGTTGGAGTATGGTGCTGCTGTGTCTGGGAGCCCATGATCCTCGACCGGAGAAAGGGTTAGCAACAACATTCGTAGATTCACTACGTTTTCCGCATTTTGTAATAGCAAGCGTTTTTGCTTTTTCCGTCATGATTTTTGTTCCATTTATGTCTTCAATTTTTTATTTTATATTTACTATCTTTTTTGTCGTTCTGATCCGAATACTTTCCACCGCAAAAATTGATGGAATTACCGGGGATGTCATAGGCGCCACCTCTGAAATCGTGGAATTTACTACGCTATATTTGGGAGTTGTTTTGTAATGAAAATCGTTTCCCTCCTTCCCAGCGCCACGGAAATCGTCTACGCTCTCAATCTCGACGACCAGTTGGCGGCGGTCACCCACGAGTGCGATTATCCGCCTGAAGCAACAGAAAAACCGGTGATAACGTCGAGTGTTTTGGATCACAATCATAGTTCCAGTTTGGGCATTCACAAAGGCATCACCGGATTGGTGCACAAGGGACGAAGCATCTACCATCTGAACGAAGAGTTGCTAGCTGAATTGAAACCCGACTTGATTCTGACTCAAGAACTGTGCGAGGTTTGTGCGGTTTCTTATGACATCGTTGAAAAAGCGGCTAGAATCCTGAAGGGAGAACGGGAAATCATCTCGCTCGAGCCAAATTCAATTTGGGATATCCTTGAGAATATTCGTTTGGTTGGTCAGAAGACCGGTAGAGTGCGGGAGGCAGAAAAATTAGTTGAGAAATACAACGGACGCATTGATTCAATTGTGACCGCAACCGCCGAAATTGAAAAGTGGCCAAGAGTGTATTGCATGGAGTGGATAGAACCACCCTTTGCTGCCGGCCACTGGATTTCTGAAATGGTTGCGATGGCAGGAGGTTATGAAGGGTTGGCCTTAGCCGGCCAGCCCTCTGCCCAAATAGACTGGTCGGATGTTTTGGAATTTGCGCCGGAAATAATCATCCTCATGCCATGTGGATTCGGTTTGACAAAAACCATCGAGGAATCCAACAAACTCGGCACTTATCCCGGCTGGTCTGACCTTCCGGCTGTTAAGCAAGGCCAGGTGTTTGCGGTCGATGGCTCCTCCTACTTTAATCGGCCTGGACCAAGAATCGTCGACGGTTTAGAGATACTCGCCCAGATTATCCATCCAGAGCTTTTCGCTCCTACATTCCATCACAGAGCTTATGCGCAATTGACGGATTTGAGGTAGCAACCTGGTGGTGGTCGAAAATGCCGCTGATCGAACTTTTATCAGCAGAGTGTAAATTCTAAACGTAACATCGCCTCCACATGACAAGTGGTGGGATCGTAGCCATCTCTGCGGGAAAATACTACGCAGGTCCGTATTTTTTTGCGTTAATTATGGTAACTGTGCTACATTTGTTAAGATACTTTAACCGTGATTTAACAAATATTTCTTGACAAAAGAAGGAAGAAATTGTATTTTTATTTTCAAATTGAACGATTTTTGACCAGTCTATTCTTTGTTTTGATGCATCATAATGTTTTCCAAACTTCGTGTAAAATCTTTTTTGAGCAGCAAGACGAGTTTTCTGAACCCACCATTCGTTTTCCGCAGGCTCGTTGAGACGCCGAAGCAGGCGCCCACCAGAATAAATTCAGACAAAAAAATGACAGGTAGTGAAGATTACGGTTTTTAATTATCGAAGGAGCATACTTAGCACAACACCATGGCACAGAACTCCAAAACCATTTTGGTTGTAGATGATGTTCCGGTAAATGTTCATTTATTGACCACATATCTATCTTCAGAGGGATACACCATCGTGTCGGCAAAAGACGGAGAAGAGGCGATAGAGCAAGTTCGTAAATATCATCCTGATCTGGTCTTGCTCGATGTGATGATGCCCAAATTGAATGGTTTTGAAGTATGTAAAGTCATTAAGAACGATAAGGAGACGAATTTCATTCCGGTCATCATGGTGACAGCTTTAAATGAGCTGGAGGATAAGGTGAAAGGCATGGATGCCGGTGCGGATGATTTTATCAGCAAACCGTTTAACAAACTTGAACTACTTGTTCGCGTTAGGTCGCTTCTGCGCATAAAATATTTGAATGATACACTTAACGAAAAACTTATCGAATTACAAAAAGCTAAAGAGGAGCTGCGTCAATTAGCTATCACCGATGGCTTGACGGGGTTGTACAACTATCGATATTTTAAAGACCAGTTGTTGCAGGAGTTGAATCGAGCACGTCGCCACAATTTAAACGTGTCTGTTTTCATGATTGACATCGACCATTTCAAACAATACAACGACAGAAATGGCCATCCCGCCGGGGATACCGTTCTGAAGACGATTGCACGTCTCCTTAAGGATAATGTCCGAAACATCGACATTGCCGCAAGGTACGGAGGTGAGGAGTTTGCTTTGGTTCTTATTGAGACAGGAAAATCCGCTGCTAAGATTGTGGCCGAAAAAATTCGCAAACTCGTCGAAAACCACAGTTTTGCTCACGAAGCCTTCCAACCGAATGGTAAGATCACAATTAGCGTAGGTGTGGCAACCTTTCCCGAAGACGGACAGGACTTTGACAAAATAGTCAACATGGCGGACCAGCGCTTATATCGCGCCAAGCAATCGGGTCGAAATACCATCTGCGCAGAATCAAATAGCAAAGAGGGCAGTTCATGAGGTTCCCAGAGTTTATCGGCAATTCCATTTTCAAGAAACTGATGTTTCTTATATTTGTCGTCGCCAGCGTACCCATCGGTTTTTCTCTCATTTATTTCATCTACCTGGGAAATGGTGAGGCTCAAAGCGCTGACAGCAATTTGTCTCTTGTTTATTATGGTTTATTTCTTCTAACCATCCTTGCGGCAGCACTGGGCGCATATGTTTTCAGCAAGAAAATTAGCCGACCCATTACTCACTTTATTGAGAGTGCCAGAGAAATCGCGCGCGGCAACTTTTCGCATAAAGTCTCGGTTGAATCAAGAGATGAAATCGGACGGCTGGCCAAAATATTCAACTACATGACTACGGAACTCAGACGTCTGGATGAAATGAACTTGAATAAGATTATAAATGAGAAGAACAAGACCGAGACCATTCTAAGAAATATTGCTGATGGTGTGATCGTGACAGATCCCGAAAATAGAATTTTGTTGATCAATTCGGTGGCCGAAAGGTGGTTTGGTATCACAGTTACAAACGTCGAAGATAAACCTTGTGAAGAATTCGTCAGAGATCGCAAATTAATTCAGTTTATTCAGGATATCTCGTCAAACGGCGAAAGAAATTCAGAAAACATTGAAGTCACTTTGAAGCCAAACGATGGCTTTACGGAGGTGGTGTTGCAAGCACGCGCGGCGAGAATCTTGAGTGAAAAAGACGATCTGGTGGGAGTGGTAACCGTCTTGAGGGACATCACACGAGAAAAAGAAATCGATCGCATGAAAACTGAGCTGGTTTCGATGGTGGCGCATGAACTTCGGTCTCCGCTAACGTGCATCTCCGGGTTTAGTGAGCTTCTTCTGGACGATACCATTAACCGGGAGCAGTCCGAAGAATATGCTTCGATTATATTAAAAGAAACCAATCGCTTAAGTGAGCTCATTAACAAATTCCTAGACATTTCCAAAATTGAATCCGGTAGAAGCCAGGTTCAAAGGACTCCTGTGGACTTGAAAATGCTGATTGAGAAAGTGGTTGATTTCAATGGTCAGTTAGCGGAGAAAAAGAAGATTGCCGTTAAATTGGAAACTCCTCAGGAAGTCTCGCTTATCCAGGCTGACCGAGATATGATGGAGCAGGTTTTCCTGAATTTGTTTTCTAACGCGGTTAAATACAGCCCGGAGAACGCCAATGTTACCATTCGAATACATGAAAATGATGATGAAATGACCGTTGAGGTAGAGGATACGGGTTACGGGATATCTGAGAAAGCATTGCCGCACATCTTTGATAAGTTTTACCGCATTACGGATAACGAAGAGGTGTCTGAGGTTACCGGATCGGGTCTCGGACTTTCGCTTGTAAAACAAATTATTGAAATTCATGGGGGTAAGATTAAGGTCCAAAGTAAATTGGGAGAGGGTTCCAACTTCATCGTTACACTTCCAAAAGCAGATCAAATCCTGGAAGAGCAACCCGAAGAAGAGCTTGTTCTGTAGTTGACAAACATTGATGACTGAGAACAGCAGAAGTTTTTTGGAAAAAGAACGCACAATCCTGTTTATTGATGACGATCCTGAAATGCTGGAAGTTGGGGGACTGATCCTGCGCAGGGCTGGTTATTCCTATCTCACGGCCACCTCAGGAGAGGCCGGGCTAAGCTCCCTTTTGGAAAATCGCCCTGACTTGATAATCTTGGACTATATGATGCCGAATCTGAACGGCTATGAGTTTCTCAGTGAAATGATGAAAAACTCAAAGTACAAGGCGGTCCGTGACATTCCGGTGATTTTGCTCACCGCTGCTTCTCAGGAGGATATCGAACGCAACGAGTTGTTTGAGATGGGCTTAAGTGCCTGTTTGCTAAAACCGTTTGGCAACCGGGAGCTTCTGAACGTCATTGACAATGTCTTCATCTTGCATGAAATGCGCTTGAAGAACAAAGAATTGCGGCAAAAGGTCAAGCGCACCGAGTACAAATATCAGGATTTGATTGAAAACGCCAGTGATTTGATCTTTACTTTAAACCCCGAAGGTAAGTTCATTTTCATCAACAGACGTTTGCCAATCATTACTGGTTATGAGCGAGAGCGGTGGGTTGGCAAAGACTTCATTGACCTGGTGATCATTGAGGACCGAGATTACACGAGAAAGAACCTTCAAACGACTATCACCGGGAAATCGAGTATTTTCGAAGTTAGAGTTATTCACAATAACGGAAAGTTCATCCATCTTTCGATCAACATCAACCCCATATTTGAGCGTGGTCAAGTTGTCGGCTGTGTTGGCATCGCCCGGGACATAACAGAAAAGAAGCAACTAGAACGAGAAATTATCGATTTGAAGAACTTTAATGAAAGCATTATCCAAAGCATGGGGTCTGGATTGATTACGCTGGATCTGGATAAGAAAATTACTTCGTTCAACAATAGCGCTGAAGAGTTGTTGGGATACTCAGAGAAAGATGTGATTGGCCAACCTCTGCGAGAGATCTTTTCAGAGGAAGACTGCAATAAGTTGTTTCCCGTCATTGAAAATCCCGAGCGGGGAATACTTAATCGCGAAATGCAACTGCTCACGAAGGACAACAATTCTGTTTATGTTGGATTTACGGTAACGCCGCGATTCGATGCGCAAAAACGTCGAGTGGGCACGATCATCGCATTTAAGGATATCACTCAGATAAAGCAGATGCAAGTTGAAGTGCAGCGGATGGATCGTCTGGCTTCTATGGGAGTTTTGGCTTCGGGTATCGCCCACGAGATCCGGAATCCGCTCGCCGGGATTAAGACCATCGCCCAAACTATGGAGGAAGAAATTGATTTGGAGGATCCGAAGCACGAGTATTTGTCTCGCATCGTTCGACAAGTCAATCGCATGGATGATCTACTGAAGACCATATTCTCCTATGCCAAACCTCGACAGCCAAAGAGAAAGTATCATCGGTTTCAGGAGATTGCACAAGAGGTGGTTGCCTTGCTGGACAACCGGATGAAGAGTCAGTCAGTTAAGTATTCTGAGTGCTATCATTCCGAACTCCCGCTGATTTATGTTGATTTTTATCAGATTCAGCAGGTTTTGGTTAATCTCTTTCTCAACGCACTGGATGCCATGCCGGAGGGTGGCGACTTGACTCTGGAAGCGCATCCTAAAATCACCACCTTGCACCGTGTGGATCGCCGAGGTCGACCCTTTCCGGTACAGAATAAAAGCGCGCTTTACGCAGAGGTAAGCTTGAAGGATTCGGGTCTCGGCATTAAACCGGAAGCGCTGTCGTCAATTTTCAATCCCTTTTTTACCACGAAACCCCAGGGGGCAGGTTTAGGCCTTTCCATTGTCTACCGGATCATGGCTGAACATGAAGGGGACATCCAGGTGGAAAGCGTGGTAAATTCTGGTACAATTTTTAAACTGCTATTGCCCACTGAGGAGTGACATCTATGACGAAAGCGAATATTCTAATCATTGAAGACAATAAAGATTTGTGCCAAACGTTGGCAGATGTTTTGAGGAAAGAGGGTCACAAAATACGGACGTCTTTTGCAGGCGAGCATTCTCTTTCCATACTCAAGAAGGATATCATCGACTTGGTTTTATTGGATATAAAACTTCCCGATTACAACGGCATCGATATTTTGAGAACGGTCAAAGAGATGGACCCGGATATTCTGGTGATCGTAATTACGGCTCTCACCGATGCGAAACCCGCCGTGGATGCAATGAAAATGGGCGCGTATGATTACCTCATGAAGCCCTTTGAATTGGACGAGCTGAAGTTGGTGGTGGCAAAGGCTCTCGAGACACAGGAGTTAAAAAGGGAAGTGACTCGCCTGAAGCATCAACATAGGGAGCATTTCCCGGACACAGACCTTTACGGAAATTCCAAGCCCATGCGAGAGTTGAAAAAACTCATCAAGATTGTTGCCGATACACCCAAAACTTCGGTTCTTATTCAGGGCGAAAGTGGTACCGGTAAGGAATTGGTTGCAAATGCCATTCACGATTTGAGTTCCAGGGCTGACAAGCCTTTGATAAAAATCAATTGCAGTGCAATCCCTGAAAATCTTCTGGAAAGCGAGCTGTTCGGACATGAGAAAGGGGCTTTCACAGATGCCAAAAATCTCAAAAAGGGCATTTTTGAAACCGCGAACAACGGTACGATTTTTCTGGATGAGATTTCCAGTATGCAGATGTCCATTCAGCCTAAGTTTTTGAGAGTGCTCGAGACGCAGTCGTTTCGTAGAATTGGAGGCACGTCAGACATCACAATCGACGTGAGAATTATTGCAGCCACGAATCGCAACTTAGAGGAATGCGTGGAACAGCAAACTTTTCGTGAGGATTTGTACTATCGTCTCAAAGTGATGGTGATTAACATCCCGCCATTGCGTGAACGACCGGAGGATATCCTGCCGCTTGCCATGCTTTTTATCGATAGGAACAACAAGGACTTTGGCAAAGAGACTAAAGGAATTTCGAAAGAAGCTCAAGAACGTTTGATAAAATACCATTGGCCCGGCAATGTGCGGGAGCTTAAGAATGTCATTGAGAGAGCCGTGATTCTCTGTAACGAAGCTGAATTGCAGGCAGACCATCTCCCGCTGGAGATTCAAGATGGATATTCAAGACTTGGCAGCACTTCAGAATTTTCGCCACCCTCTTTGTCTTACGGTGAATCTTTAGAGGACATGGAAAAACGCCATATAATGAACATCTTAAAGAAATACGATGGCAACAAATCGAAAACCGCCAGAGTACTCAATATTTCTCGTTCCACCCTGCGGGAAAAAATGAAAAACTATGGCATTGCATAACTGGTCAAAAATTGACCAGTGGAGTATATATTTACTACATTTTGCCTCATCGTTATTCCTTCCTTCATTTTTTTCTACACTTTAAAAATATCATGACAACTGACGAAATGGCCTTAAGGTTTTGATTTTTTGTGACGAATACCAAAAATAGGTGCCGCATATTAGACTCCAGGTGATGTGCAGAAATCGTCTTTCTGGTGGCATAGGATTTGCGCCAGGCCAATAAAGCTTAGTCTAAAGGAGTCGCAAGATGGTACAGAAAAGCGTCCTAATTGTGGACGATGAAGAAGACATCACCTGGGGCATATCGCGAAGTTTAGCCAAAACGTATGATTTGAAAATCCATTGCGTCCATTCCGGCGATGAGGCTTCGAAAGCCTTGAAGAAAACTAAGTTTGATTTGGTCGTGTCAGACATACATATGCCGGGACGGAGTGGTTTGCAATTGTTGTTGGATATCCGCAAGAATTATCCTGGTACAAAAATCATCATGATGACCGCTTACGTTTCACAAGAGATCAAACAACAAATAGAGAGTCGAGGAGGTTTCTTTTACATCGAGAAGCCGTTTGACATCGGATATTTAAGAGAAATTATTTTAGAAGCTTTAGAGACCGACGATAATGGCTTTAATGGATACATCGATCGGTCCGGAATTCGAGAATTGCTGGAATTCAGTTGCGCCAGAAAGCGCGACTTCTCCTTGCTTCTGGCAGGAAATGGGGAACAAGGAACGATCTGTTTTAAGAACGGCGATATCATACATGCTGAATGTGGGGATTTGATCGGTGAACGAGCGCTGTTTAATATTCTGAATTGGGGGAGTGGCACTTTCAAAATTGAACCACGCCTGATCAAGAAAGATCGGACAATTTTACGAGATTGGAAAACGTTGTTGCATTAGAGCATCTAATCCCCCGTGATTTATGTTAGGGATAGGAACATACCTATGGGAGAAGTTATAGCCAGTTGCCAGTCAAAAGGGAGGTGTTGGAAAAACGACAACAGTGGTGAACCTGAGCGCGAGTCTGGTTTTTGGGGAGGTCGTGCACTCCTGATCGATATGGGCCCTAAAAATGCTTCACCACGATATTTGGATTGACCGATTTGACTCGAAAGCAGGCATTCTAGATATTTTTACGAAAGACATCCCGATTTCCGAAGCACTCCACTCAACCAGAATGCACAGTTCTGATTTCATGCCAACCAATCTCTCAGACGAAGGTGAAAAACCAAAACTCATTGTCTGGCTGAAAGGATAAAGCTCAAAGAGGCCATTGAACGATTAGACCGAACCGTAAGTAGAGCTGGAATCCGATGTTGAACTTTCAGACTTGGGCAGTGAGGAAAGGGAGTTTCCTCACGACGAGAAGGATGGTAGGGATGCTTAACCGATGGTGGATGTGGGTTCGATTTGTCGGAAGCAAGTGGCTCTCCTGAAATCAACTCTGAGAGTTTAAGTGATGAACCCGAGAGCCTCAGCGGTGCATTCAAGGTAGAGATGACACGCCAGGTTCGTCAGCTCAAAGATTTGATTTACGTCATTGGAACTGATTCGCGAAATCGTAACCTTGGCATGATTGCGACGAGATATTTGACACCATCGCTGGCACGGTCATGATCGATGGCTTCGAACCATTTGAGCAAATTGCTCTAAAATTCAGAAAGTTTCTCGAATCGATTGATTCAGATTTGAACAAATACTCCGACTATGCCCTGGAAGTTTTGAAAGAAACACAGTTGGCCCCCATCGAATCTAGCTAGTAGATGCAGACCTGGATGCCGTGAGGAGACTGCACTTGAAAATGTCGCCGAGAAGATGAAAAAGCCAAGTGATGAATTATCGAAAAAAGACCAGAATTCTGGAGTCAAGAACAAAGTCAAGCCAAAAGAAGAGGTGAAACCAAACTCTGATAACGGACACTCAGAAGCAAAAAAAGAAAACCAGTGAGACCACAGACTTAGATCTGACGGAACGAACACCTTCGCAAAGAAGAGCCGGGTTCAAATTGCCCGGTGAAGATGATGAAGAAATCGTTCGATTGGTTAATGAAATGACCGCTAACTATCCACATGAAAATCGACAATTCAGCGATACCTTTCATTTGAGTCCCACGACCGAATAGATTCGGAACGGATGTGTTTTCAGACACTCAATTTTCAGAAAGTCCGGAGCCCAAAGCTGTTGACCATTTGACAGACGAGCTGATACATTTGTTCAAAGGACAGGCCGAGTTTTATTTCAATGTCGAGGACACACTTGCGAAACTAAAAAATGAGTCGCGAAGTCGGCTTCCTCCGATGTTCCAACGTTGACTCTTTTGTTTCTTTTTCTTGTCCCCATTCTTTTGACTCAACTTTGACTCCAAAAATGTGTTGCTTATTGTCCAAAATATTACTAAAATTTAGTAAAGAATGAATGAAGGCGGAGAGAAATATGAGGAATAAAATCATTGGCGAAGCACTAACCTTTGATGACGTTCTGTTGGTGCCAGCCTACTCAGAAGTCTTGCCAAAGGAAACAAATACAAAGACCAGGTTCACCAGGAACATCGAATTGAATGTACCGTTGTTGGCAGCGGCTATGGATACGGTGACCGAATCGGAGTTGGCAATTGCCATAGCTCGAGAAGGTGGGATTGGCATGATTCACAAGAATATGCCCGTTCAGAAGCAAGCTGAAGAAGTGGACCGGGTTAAACGTTCCGAAAGTGGGATGATATATAATCCGATTACATTGAGAGCGGATAGCCAGATCCGAGAAGCTTTGACGTTGATGAGGCGTTTCAAAATTTCGGGGATTCCCATTGTGGACGGACAGAAACTCGTGGGTATCCTGACGAATCGAGATTTGAGATTTCAGGTTAATGCGGAAATGGAAGTCAAAGAGGTCATGACTCGCGAAAATTTGATCACCGCACAGGTTGGGACGACCCTGGAACAAGCCGAAAAGATATTGCAGGAACATCGGATAGAGAAATTGCCTGTCGTCGACGATAGAGGCAATTTGGAGGGCTTAATCACGGTAAAAGATATTCAGAAAAAGCGCAAATTCCCCATGGCTACAAAAGACGAACACGGAAGGCTGCGTGTGGGCGCTGCTGTTGGGATTGGCGAGGATACAAGCGAGCGAGTGCATGCACTGGTTGAGGCCCTCGTGGACGTGATCGTGGTTGACACAGCTCACGGTCATTCGAGGGGTGTACTGCAAACTCTGCGTTCACTCAAAGAGAAGTTTTCAGACTTGGAGCTCATCGCCGGAAATGTGGCCACGGCGGAAGCAGCAGAACAACTTATTCAAGCCGGAGCTGACGGAGTTAAAGTCGGCATGGGGCCGGGCACAATCTGTACGACGCGCGTTGTGGCTGGAATCGGTATGCCCCAAATTACCGCGATCATGAACTGCGCAGAAGCGTGTCAAAAGCATAGTGTGCCATTGATATCGGATGGTGGTATCAAGCAAAGTGGCGATATCCCGAAAGCTATTGCTGCTGGGGCGGACAGCGTCATGATAGGCAGCTTATTTGCAGGAACCGAAGAAAGTCCGGGAGAGAAAGTTTACATGGATGGTCGGATTTTCAAAGTCTATCGCGGTATGGGTTCGATATCCGCGATGCAGCGCGGAAGCAGCGATCGCTATTTTCAGGAACCTGAGACACAATTGAATAAATTTGTCCCGGAAGGAATCGAGGGCCGTGTGCCTTATCGCGGCAATTTAGGTGAAGTCGTTTATCAGCTCGTTGGCGGATTGAAAGCTGCTATGGGCTATTGCGGCACCAGAGACATTCCGTCCCTCAAATCTGACAGCAAGTTTGTGAAGGTTAGCCCGGCAGGTTTAATGGAGAGCCATCCGCATGATGTGGTCATCACCCAGGAAGCCCCAAATTACAAGGTGATGAAATAAAAAAAGAAACCGGGCTGGCTCGTCTTGACCGGAATTAGGGGGAGTTACCGATACATTGACTCGCGCGCCCGGTTTCAAACTCGGGATACGATCAATTACAACTGATTTACATGGCGCGTCAATCGAGATTTTTGATTTGCAGCTTTGTTTCTGTGTATAATGCCTTTGGACACTAATTTGTCTAAAATCGAAATGCTTTTCGGTAGCCTTTGGGCTGCAGTTTCTTTGTCTTCGGCAGTTAGAACACGTTTGATTGCCGTCTTCATCAAGCTTCTATACACCTTATTGCGTTCGTAAGCTTTCGCGCTCTTTCGTATCCGTCTGATCGATGATGGATAATTGGCCATTCTTTTGTTTTTCCGTCCTTATTTAATCCTCTTAATTACAAGAGAAATATACAAAAATAGATGTTTATTGTCAATAGAAAAAAGGGCTTAAGAAAAGTGAAACGATTGATTGCCTCAAATACACGACTGATTCGCTTGTCGGGTTTTTTGTCCTTATGCAGGCATCCGTAAGCCCAAGCCGCCCCAAACTTTTTCTTGACTTTTAGGC
>JAABYK010000587.1:0-192 GCA_011775825.1 Candidatus Zhuqueibacterota bacterium
GGTTTCATTGATGATGCAGGCTTCGGTCTCATCGGTCTGAAAATTCCTGGAAAACGGGCGTCCTTGAATAAACTTCATATCAAACGTCTTAAAAAAATCATAGCCCACTGTGGTGTAAGCCATGGGAATTTCCTGTTCATCGAAGTGTCCCTCCCAGTTGACATCGATAGAATTACCCACATCTACAGGTTG
>JAABYK010000587.1:291-9866 GCA_011775825.1 Candidatus Zhuqueibacterota bacterium
CGATTAATGCCAATATCTTTGGTCTGTAAATAGTTGAGTTGATCACGCATCACCAGAATGCTGCTGATCAGGACGATCGAAGTGGTGAATTGGAATATCGTCAATCCGTTGCGAAATCGTTTGCTCCCGGGTTCAGGAACACGATGTCTCTTCAAAACTTTAGCGGGCCGAAAGGATGAAAGGAACAGGGCGGGATAACTGCCTGCAATCATCCCGGTAAACAATGCAACCCCAACCAGGAAGAAGAACATCTTGGTTGCGTAGGTCGAAAACAACGTGATGTCTTTATTGGCAATCTTGTTGAAGCCCGGTAAAACGATCTCTACCAATAAGAGCGCCACCATAAATGCAATAAACGATACGATAATCGATTCTGCCAAAAACTGCGTGATGAGTTGCTTTCTACTGGCACCGACCACTTTGCGGACAGCCACCTGTTTGGCATAAATGGTGGCTCTGGCCGTACTTAAATTCATGAAATTGATGCAAGCGATCAGCAGAATGAATACAGCAATGATCGAGAAACTATAAACGAGTTTGATGAGTCCTGGTGAACCATCGGCGTAGAGGTGAATGTTCCTCAGGCCTTGCAGCACCGGGATGCTCTTAGCCGTTGAGTCGGCATATTGCGAATAAAATCCTCTGATTTTATGATTGAAATCTTGCTTGTGAACGTTTTCCTGCAACAAGAGATAAGTATATCCGGTGTATTCCCAGCTTTCCATACGCTGTCTGGGCATTAAGTCGACCCGTGCCATCAGGTCGAATCGCAACGTAGAATTCTTGGGTACATTCTCGATGACTCCGGTGACTCTAAAATTGCGATCGAATTCGCGAGAAAAGACCATTTTCCCGAGAGGTTCTTCATCGCCGAAATATCGTTCTGCCGCTGCTTTTGTGAGCACGACGGAGTATCGCTCGGTGAGGGCGGTCTCCGGCTTGCCTTTAATAAAAGGAAATGAAAAGATCGCAAAGAAACTGGAATCAGCCAGATAAATGTTCTGCTCATCAAATACTCTATTTTTGTATTTAACGAGGGACCGAGCCCATGGCCAGACTCTGGTATAATTCTCAACTTCCGGATAGGCATCCATCATTGTGGGACCCAGACGCAAGGACGATGAGGTAACGAGGCCGTAATCAGGTGAGATGGTGTTTACTCGAAAGATACGGTGTTTTTCTTGATGGAATTCGTCGTAACTCAATTCATCAAACACCCAGAGCGAGATAAGGATGAAACAGGCCATTCCAATTGCCAGACCTGAAATATTGATTAAGGCATAACCTTTAAATTTCAAAAGGTTCCTTAAAGTGATTCTGAAATAGTTTTTGAACATGATTCTCCTCAAGGTCAAACGGGTTTTTGCGTGTTCAGATGTTAAAGGGCCTAACCATCGAAATTCAAACTCTCCAACACATTAACGCAGAGACACTTCACTCATACCGCAGAGAATCGACCGGATTGGCCAGTGCCGCTTTGATTGCCTGCGTGCTCACGGTCAACAGCGCGATCACGAGAGCGCTCCCGCCGGCAAGCCCGAACATCCACCAGCCCATGTCGATTCGGAAAGCAAACTCTTGCAGCCAATGGTTCATCGCATACCAGGCGATGGGCCAGGCAATCAAATTAGCCAGCAGCACCAATCTGATCACATCTTTCGACAGAAGGATCACAATATTTTGCACGGACGCGCCGAGCACTTTCCTGATTCCGACCTCCTTTTTCTTGCGTTCGGCGGCAAAGGAAGCCAAACCGAAAAGTCCGAGACAGGCGACAAAGACCGCCAGCAGCGCAGCATATCGAAAGACCAGACTTAACTGCTGTTCATCTTTGTACATTTTGTCAAATTGTTCGTCAAGAAAAAAATAGTCGAATGGATGCTTGGCAGAATACTTCTCCCAGATTTCCCCCATGTATGCGATCGTCTGCTCCAGGTTCTGTCCGCGAACGCGCACTGCGGCGTACCAACTCCAACGATATTTGTTGGTCAATTGCAGGAAAACCGGTTTAATTGGCTGCCTAAGTGAGTGGCCATGAAAGTTCTTGACCACGCCAACCACGATCCCATTCCGCTCATCACTGCGACCAAAGGCTTTGCCGACGGCGGTTTCCCACCCCAAAAGATCGCGCAATTTTTCATTAATGATAAAAGCCTGACTTGAGTCGGTTGAGAATTCTTTTGAGAAATTTCGACCTTCCACCAATTCGATCTCAAACACGTCGAGAAAGTCTTCATCTACAGTTGTATTGAAACTGGAAATCGCCTCTTGGCGATCGCGCTTCGTCCATCCGAGTCCGGTCTTCGAACTGATGTTCGTCGGCAAGTGGGCGGATGAAGTCACACCCAAAATATTGGGAAGAGCCAACAGGTCTCGTTTCATGCTCGAATATTTTTTTCTTAACTCCGGCTCGCGAAACCGCATCACGACTACCTGCTCACGATTGTAGCCCAGCTTTTTGTTTTTGATGTAGTACACCTGTTTCTGAATCGTAACGGTGCTCAGGATCAATCCAATGGAAGCGGCAAATTGGAAAACCACGAGCAAATTCCGTAATCCCGTCCCGACGCTTCGGGATTCCGTACCGCCATCTTTTAAAACATGGACAGGTCGAAACCCGGCGAGAAAGAAGGCGGGATAGCTTCCGGATAGAAATCCCACCAGCAGGATCGTAGCCAGGAACGCAAGTATGAGCTTCAGCCGCAGAAAAAATGTCAACGATAAATCGCGTTCGACTAATCGAGAAAACGCGGGCAGACAGAGTTCGACAATGAGCAAAGCGACTGCCGAAGCGACACAGGCCAATACGATGGACTCGCCGAAAAACTGCCGCATCAGTTGCAAGCGATTGGCGCCGACCACTTTGCGTATTCCCACCTCTTTGAAGCGGATAGCCGACCGGGCGGTCGTCAGATTCATATAGTTGATGCAGGCGATGATCAGAATGAGAAAGGCCAATCCGGAGAGCAGGTAAATGTAGCGAATGTCGTTATTCAGTCCAATGTCAAAATTGATGTGCGATTTCAGATGGATGCTGGTGAGCGGTTGCAGGTAGTAGCGATCCGGATTGTCCTTATCCCGCCAGGGCTCGGTGTGATATTTCTGAACGATCCGGGGCAGCTTTGCTTCGAACGCCTCCGGGTCAAACTCGGGGGGCACGAGTATGTACGTGTAGTAGGAGCTGTTACCCCAACTGGCGTACTGTTCCTTGTATTCGCTAATCATCGTCTGAGTTTGAAAGGAGCCGACCATATCGAAAGTAAGATGGGAGTTCTTGGGAACGTTCTGCATCACTCCGGTCACCGTTAAATCACACTTGTCGTTGTAACGGATGGATTGCCCGACCGGATTTTGATCGCCAAAGTATTTGTGGGCCAATCTCTCCGAAATCACCATGGAATAGGGCTCATCGATGGCAGTCTTGGGGTCACCCTTTAAAAGGGGAAACGTAAACACTTCGAAGAATTCAGGACTGGCCCAAAGCAACCCGAATTCGTAATAGCTCTTCTTCCCGACACCGATTAGAACTTCGGAATCCATATCCAGAGTTGTGGACTTCAGAACCTCGGGGAACGCCTGTTTCAAGGCATCGCCAAGGACAGCCTGCGTCACTGCAAAATGATTCGTGCCCAGGTAGTCATTGCTTGGCTGCTGCGCGACAACTCGATAAATTCGGTCCGCATGTTGGTGGTAGCGATCGAAACTCAATTCATACAACACATAGAGGGCAATCAACAGAAACGTTGCCATTCCGACAGCAAGCCCGGCAACGTTGATCAGAGCAAACGCTTTTTGTCGACTGAAATGGCGAAAGGCGGTTTTCAAGTAGTTTCTAAACATGAAACTTATTTCTCATCGGGAATTTTAACTCATTTCTGTTTAACCTTGAACATCACCCTGCCAAGATAACCGGCTTCGTTGATCTCGGCGATGTACAGTCCTTGCTGCATATGGGCCCGGGTTTTCAACATGCGATCGGAAAGTTCGTCCAGGAGATCGCGGGCCTCCCAGTCCTTTTCGTTATCACTCAGCAGAATCGGCTCCCCAGTGGCAACGATGTTTTGCAATATCTCTTTTAGACTCATGTTTTACTCCTTATCTGTTGTGTTCATAGTGTGGTTCGTGGTGCGGCGTCAGGCCGTAAAACATTGACACGTGCTGACGCAGGCACTACAAACAAAAAGTCCGGCTTAAAAAAGTATTTGTGTGCTCTTAACATTTCCACCAAAATAACCAAAATTTATCACCTTTTTACTCGTATCGCAGACTTTCTACCGGATTGGTGGCTGCGGCGCGGACGGACTTGTACCCCACCGTGACAAACGCGATGAGAAACGATGCAGCCAGCGCCATCAGAAACATGCCCATTCTTAAATCGATTCTGTAGGCGAAATCCTCGAGCCAGGATTGCATGAAATAGTAGGCCACCGGGGCCGCCATCAAAAACGCGATCAGGATCAGAACGGTAACCTCTTTTGAAAGCAGAGAGAGGATATTTGCGAAACTTGCGCCCAGGACTTTGCGAATGCCGATCTCTTTGGTGCGCTGTGTGGCCATATACGACACCAGGCCGACCAATCCCATGCAGCCGATGAGGATGGCAATCATTGTGAAGATGTTGACGAGTCCGGCCATCTTCTGCTCTTCTTTGTAGAAATTGGCGATGGCTTCATCCAGGAATTCATAAGAAAAGACCGACTTGTCGTATACAGACGTCCAGGTCTCTTCAATGAAGGGCAGCACTTCGCTCACCCGTCGCATATCGATTTTGATGCCCGCCATCATGTAGCGATTCTGCATGATCATGATCACCGGCGCGATCTCTTGATGCAACGACGTGGTGTTGAAATCGCCAACGACGCCGGCGATAGGGGCTTTGCGACCCCAAATTTCGACTTCTTTGCCCAGGAGGCTGTGAAAATCGTTGCCAAATCCGACGTCTTTTGTAAACGATTCGTTGACCAGAAACTTCCTGAGGGTGTCGGTTGGGGTCAACGTCTCCCCGGCCAGCAGATCGACCCCATACGTCTTCATGAAATCGTCATCCACAAACTTCACTTGAGCATTGCCTTCTTTGAGTAGGTCACCATCCTGCAACTCATAGTCGCCGCCCCAGACATTGCTGGAGGCGGTGCCGGTGTTGGAATAACAGACGGAGCGAATGCCAGGATGTTGCATCAATTCCGTTTTCAAACGCGTAACGTACTGGGTCTTGCCGGACGGCAGACCGACCTCCACAATGGCATCCTTGTTGAACCCCATATCCGCACTGCGAACATATTTGATCTGACTGCTGATGACGATGGCGGCGATAATCAGCGCTTGCGAAATGGCAAATTGCAACACCACCAGTCCCTTACGAAGGGGGAGGCCTTCTTTATAGGACACATGAATCGTGTTGCGTACGGCTTCGATCGGGTTGAAGCCGGAGAGATACAGAGATGGATAAAACCCGGCCGCAATCACCACCACGACAAACACAGCGGACAGAAACAAAAGGAGGGTGGTGTCGGCGAATAGATTCAGCGACAGCTCGTATCCGAGCAGCGAATTGAGGAAGTTGAGCGCGACCTCTGCCGCCGCGATAGAAATCAGGATTGCGCACAACGTAATGGCCGCGGTTTCGCCCAGGAAATGCATCACCAGTTGGAAGCGGCCGCTTCCCAGCACTTTGCGGACGCCCACTTCTTTGGAGCGCCGGACAGCCAACGCCGTGTTCAAATTCACAAAATTGATGCATGCCGTCACCAGTAGAAAGATTCCGATGAGTCCGAGGGCCAGTAGGGTTTCCGGTGCCACATCGCGCCAGTTAAAGTTTGAGAACCGTTCGTCGAAATGGATGTCCCGCAGAGGCTGCAGGGACAGGGTCATGGTTTCTGCGGCCTCTTCGTTGTGGTGCTTTTCGATGAAGGCATCGAATCGGCTCTCGATGGCCATAGGAGAAACACGGGGCGGCAGTTTGATATAGCATTGCACAGCGGAAGAGACGCTGCCCCAGTTATCGTTGCCACGCTGCTCCGGATCGAAGCGAATAAGCATATCAAACGGAAGATCGGTGTTCTTCGGGACGTCTTCCACAATGCCCGTGACCTGCACATCCAGCCAGTTGTTGAAATTCAGTTGTTTGCCCATGGGATCGGTCTCGCCGAAATATTTGTGTGCCAGCCCTTCGGAAATCACGGCGGAACTGGGATTGGCCAGCGCCGTTACGGGATTGCCTTGGAGCCACCGGTAGGTGAAGATGTCGAAGTAGTCCGGTTCTACAAACGCAACGCCCCGCTCTTTCTCTCTGAATCGTCGGAACGAACCGTCGAGTTGTTGAACCGAAATGACCGGATCCCCGAAATTGCTGTCCACAATGGTGAGATGTTCGATTTCGGGAAAGTCGGTGCGCATGGCTTCGGGCAACGGAAACGGTACACCGGCTGTGTGGCTGGTCTCACCAAACTCACGTGATTCTGCCACCACGCGGAAAATGCGTTCGTCGTCTTCATGATAGTTGTCGAAGCTGTATTCGAACCGGATGATCAGGAAGATGACCAGGGCACAGGTGATCCCCAGCGCCAGCCCGGTTACATTGATGAACGTATAACTTTTGCTTTTGATCAGATTGCGAAAGGTGATTTTGAAATAGATCATAGCGATAATTCCCTCGAAAGCTTGTCACAAATATGTAGGGGTTATAGTTAATGTTTGACCGAAAACGGCGTGAAGCTGTCATTCGAATGGTTTAATCGGGAATCTCCGTGCCTAAAACCAGGAGATTCCGGCCCCTGCCTTCGCAGGGACAAGCTTAACATCATGACGGAATGACATGCATGGTCGAGTTTTCGGTCAAACATTAGTTGTTCCGTTTCGCCGGAAAGTGTGATTGCGCAGGAGGTTTGTCCCGTGCAAAAAATCCAATAGGACATTTGTCCCAATCGATGGCGCTGCTAATTGCTCTCACCACTTGATTTGCTAAACATTTCTTTTATATTATATTTAATAAGACTATTTCGTTTTCGGATACTTAGTTCTGTCCTATGGGATCTAACTAACTCGAATAATGAGATAGTGACCACGGGTATCTATGAATTTAGAGTAACCTAAGAACTTAAAATAGTTTTTGCAATAAGTTTTATCAAGTTGCGTGAAAGTCAAAGCCAGTTTAAGAAATTAACTAAACCAGTTCAGTGCTCTCTTGAAGCTGATTTGGAGATTCTAAGCTCATTGCAATCAAGCCCTTTTGCGGGTGATAATCGGGTTAGCCAGCAGAAATAACGGTTCTCATGATGTACCTAGTGGCAATTTTGCTATTCATAAGTATTACGGCAAAGGTATCGTTCCCTCAGGAACCTATAGAATTCTTGGGGTTGAATAATGAGAAGATAACCTCCTTGAGTATCTATTCTGGAGTGATCGCAGTTGGAACAGACAGAAACGGCGTATTTTGGCAATCTGAACACTCATTGACAGATACAAGCTGGATTCATATTGAACTGGATTCGCAATCGGTGTATACAGTTTATGCCCATAAGAGTGGCCCATTAGGATGGGCTATCAGTGCTGGAGTTGCTCCCGATAAGGGTGACTCGACATTCATCTATTGCAGCTTTATGGGTGGGGATTTTATACCGAATAGTGTCGGTATAACGGATTCATTGACCGACAAGGTAAGTGAATTAGATGGATTTCCGGACCCCACAATTTGTGGCGAGACATATGCGGCTGGAGGTAGAGCTTTGTATCGCCGTGAATTTACAAGCTCGTCCTGGACTCCGGTCTATACAGCATCAATTGAGGGTTACTTTCAGACTATAAAAGTTAACGAGCAATATTCTGGAGTAGTTCTTGCCGGCGGTGCAGAGGGATTTGCAGGTTTTCTGCTCATCAAATCCACGGATTATGGTGAAAATTGGGTAGACATTTCGCCACCAGGTACTGTATACAGCCTTGATTTCGCAGGCGAGAGTGCGGAGACGATTTTCACAGCAGTATCCGAGAAGATTTACAAGTCGTCTGACGGTGGAAGCAGTTGGGAGGCTGTTTTTGATGGAGCCGGTTCATATCATCTCACCGAAGTTATTTATGATCCACAATCCAAAAGAGTCTTTGTGGCCGGGGGAGATAGACTGAGTAATCCTCGGGCTACGATCTTATTTAGCGACGACGATGGAGAGAACTGGCAACTATTTTCTTTAGAAATAAACGGCCCCATTGTGGATTTGGAGTTTGGTAATGGTTGGACCTATTTTGTTACGCCTGATGACGGGGTATTTCGTTTTCAAGATCTAATAGTAGCTGTTGATGAAGAGATAAGGCCATTGCCGCCTACAGAGTTTCAGCTTCGTCAAAACTACCCCAATCCTTTTAATGCCTCGACGATGATTGAGTACAGTATTCCAGAAGCAACAAGGGTTGTTCTGACAATATATAACTCATTGGGGCAAGAGATTGCAAAGTTGCTAAATCAGGACCAGCCGGCAGGAAGTTATGTAACAAGATGGGATGCCTCAAATGTAAATAGTGGTGTTTATTTTTACGAATTGAGGGCATCCGGTCGTACCCTAGTGCGCAAGACTCTAGTGCTAAAATAGGGATGTATCCCATCAATTGGCTACCATCCGTTTACACGCGATCGCTAAGCGCAGCGGTAATTTCATGAATTGATGCAATCTTGATGGTTTACTTGTCATCTAAGGCTAAGACTCTTTAAGCCCCAACGCGTGAAACTTGTGGTAGGCATAAAGATCAAGCTATAAAGTGGGAAGCTAGTCTACTATACCATTTTCGTTACTATCTTCGAATGCCTCCAGGGATGATTGAATATTGCTTTCAATAACGGATTTATTAGCATCCTCTCTTGGATCGAGCCAGATCCCAACATCGCTGACGAACCATTGACCTATATCAACAACAATGGCCACTCTGGTACCTGGAGGAGATGTGTCGCCAGTTGTCGGTAGAATTGTTAAAAAAGGTGCAAGCTCAATCTCCATGTCTCGGTCTAAGTCGGTCTTAAAGGTAAATGTTTCATCACTGCCGTTGATAAACACCAAGCCCTGTATGATCATACTGGCATTTGAGAATTCCGGACGATTGGCGATTAATGGTTCTTCATCAGGATTGCCGGGCTCAAGCTTGTCAATCGAAATCTCAACCTCTTTGTATGTGCCTGGTGGGACTTCGATAGTATCAACTGCAACAGCAAGCTGTTGCAAATTCAAATCAATGATTTGTGAGCGTTTGGATGAAAAGTCTTGAGTCGAATCGACTCCAGCACTTTCAAGTTTTACGGAACCTATGACCAAACTTGCAGCCAAGACCTTTACTGAATCAACCGATCCTGGTGTTGGATTTGATGATTTAACTGTTTTGGCAAATAGATTTATTTTAACTCCGGTGACCTCAGCCGAGGGCTCTAAAGCTGACTTTCCACAGTTTAGTAATAAAGCAGTCATCAAGATCGAAACTGATAATAAAAAATGCATCAAAGTCTTCTGGTCAGATACATGATTAAGTATAAAGTTCATCATTAACTCCTAATTGAGAGTTCTCAGATTCTGTCAGGTTTGAAAACTGTATCTACTGAT
>JAABYK010000587.1:9955-10170 GCA_011775825.1 Candidatus Zhuqueibacterota bacterium
GGAATTGAATTTATCATTTGGTGTGACTTATCCATCGCTGACAGAAGTACGAATCGATTTGAAGCGGCAGTTTAATGTTAGTCGATTCGATTTTCAGACATGTGGGTAAAAAATCCGCCATCATAGTTAGAATAGAAACCATCATGATGTTTGCAAAGATTTCCACTTGGTTTTTCACAATTCATTACACTTCCTGCAGGGAAATGATTGCTTCT
>JAABYK010000587.1:10322-11402 GCA_011775825.1 Candidatus Zhuqueibacterota bacterium
CCAGAGTCAATTTGCCGCAATGAGTCTATTCTTTTCTCTCTTTTCTCAAAGAAACAATTTTGGAATACAATCCTGGTGTATCATACCTGAAGAATAGCAAACCAACTCCAACGTTGATTGGAGCTGTGTGAAAAATTACCGAGGTCTGGTCGGGAACCATCCAGTGTGCTGTCTATGGCAGCAAAATTTCAGGCGAAATAGAATCTGGCATTAAGGTTGCCTTCTGCAAACGTCAATTAATCCTCAATTCACAAACTTACCCTAACAGCATGGAGGTTCACGATGAAGCAGCAATGGAGCAAACACCTGCCTCTTTTCGCTCTATTAGGTTTTCTTACCTGTCTATGGGCATGTCAATCCGATAACAGCCTCTCCAGCAGTTCAGAGGAATTTGACCTGACAGATAACATAGCAGATGCGGAGGCTGTCATCACAGGATTAGGCAACGGCGCGCCCAGCGGGGCCCATTATAATCTCAACATCATCGGCGTGCCAAAAGATAAATCAGCCGACATGACCGGTAACAACGGCCACAGAATTTTTGTAAAGCTTCAAGGGAAAACCAAAATCTTGCTCTATGAGGGAGAAGATTACAGCGTGTTAGATGCCAACGGAACGGATGGTAAAGCAGAATTTCAACTACCCCATCCGGATCCAGACTCCACTGGCATCACAAAATATGCCATTTTCGCCCGTGCCCTCGGGAAGCCAGGCGGCTCCGCGACACTTTCTACCTGCGCAATCGATACAGCAACCGATGAGGAATTCTGCAGCGTTTATTCCACAATCGCTTTCAGGGAAAAAGGCAAACGCTCTTTTTCCGACGTCTCCAAAGATTTGCTTTATATTTATGCAGACCTGGATGGTGACGGTAATTTGGAGCGCTATCCCCTCTTTGACGAGGCGTTGGAAGGCTATTTTTGGGATTATGACAACAAAGGCCTGAAGCTGTATCAGATGAGATTTTATCCCGTGCCCTCTGACGTCAATTGAACCAATATCACCATATTTTTGGGTCTAAAAGAATGAAAAGCCACTGACCCTCACTTCAGTGGCTTTTCTTGTAAACGAACACCTTCC